>NZ_QSBX01000025.1:2790-45243 GCF_003465835.1 Anaerotruncus sp. AF02-27
AACAGGATCGGCAGGCCCGCCGCTGCGATTGCTTCATACATTGGAAGCGCGGCCGGGTCATCGATGTTGAATTCCTGAAAATCAGGATGCAGCTTGATCCCATGCAGGCCGAGCCCCTTGACCCGTTCGATCTCAGCCTCCATATTTCCATAGCCGGGGTGCATGGTGCCGAAACCGAAAAACTCCGGATGCACCTGGCATTTTTCAGCGACAAAATTGTTGATCATCTCGACCTGTTCCGGCTTGGTCGCGGTCGAACAGACCAGATAACGGCTCACGCCGATCTTCTCGCCGCTTTCGATGAGCAGATGCGAAAGGCCGGTATGCTTCATCGAAATGCCATAAAAATTGCCGATATTTTTGGTCGCTTTTTCAGCGATCTTCTGCGGGAAAATATGCGCGTGCGCATCGATAATTTTCAGTTCCCGCCCATTTTTGTCTTTCATCCCGCAACTCCCCTTGCAAGTGATTTGAAAGAAGCCATCCGCCTGTAAGCGGATGGCTGTCTTTTCATCTGAATCGGCTTATTTCAGGCCGACAAGCTCTTTGGTATCGCGCGCGATCAGCAGTTCTTCATTGGTCGGGAGCACCCAGATCTTGACCTTGCTGTCCGGAGCGCTGACTTCCGCTTCCTTGCCGGAGCATGCAGGATTTTTTTCATCATCGATCTTGATGCCGAGCGCTTCCATCTCGCGGCAGATCATCCAGCGTGCACGGGCGGAATTTTCACCGATACCGCCGGTGAATACAAGCGCGTCAAGGCCGTTCATCGCAGCCATATAGCCACCGATGAATTTCTTGATCTGATATGCGAACATATCGAGCGTGAGGACCGCGCGTTCGTTGCCTTTATCCGCGGCGTCGGAAAGGTCGCGCATGTCGCTCGAGATGCCGGACAGGCCCAGGAAGCCGGATTTTTTATTCATCAGGTCGGACATCTGATCCGGGGTCAGGTGCTCCTTGTTCATCAGGTAGGTCACAACCGACGGATCGATGCCGCCGCTTCTGGTGCCCATGATGAAGCCGTCAAGCGGGGTGAAGCCCATCGAGGTGTCGACAACCGCCCCGTCCTGGATCGCGGCAAGTGAAGAACCATTGCCGAGATGGCAGGTGATGATACGGCTGCCCTTGACCGGGCTGCCGGTAACTTCAAAATACCGTTTGCTGACAAAGCGGTGGCTGGTGCCGTGGAAGCCATAACGGCGAATGCTGTATTTCTCATAATATTCATACGGGACGCCGAACATGTAGGCTTTCGGCGGCATGGTCTGATGGAACGAGGTGTCGAAGATCGCGACCATCGGAGTCTCTTTGCCGAATACTTCCTGGCAGGCCTTCATCGCGGTGGCCTGCGGCGGGTTGTGCAGCGGGCCGAGCTCCGAGAACGAGAAGATGTCGTCGATGACCTGATCGGTGATCAGGGTGGAAGTTTTGTATTTCTCGCTGCCGTGCAGGACGCGGTGTCCGACCGCGGAAATCTCCTTCACCGTGTCGATGACCTTGCCTTCGCCTTCGGTCAGGGTTTTGACCAGCTCGAGAAACGCTTCCTTGTGGGTCGGGAAATCGACATCCCGGTCGATTTTGCGACCGTCCGCAGTCTTGTGGCCAATGTGGCCGCCCGCGCCGATCCGTTCGCAGTTGCCTTTTGCAAGCACGCTTTCATCGGTCATATCGATGAGCTGATATTTGAGCGACGAACTGCCTGCGTTGATAACCAGTACCTTCATTTTTTGTTTGCTCCTTCACCTTTTGTTGAATATGCTTGACAGCTTCACATACGTTTATATATTATTACACTATAATCAAAAATTCAAGTGCGCGTTGTAAAAAAATGCAATTTAGACAGGTGTTTTTCATGAAAGATGCGATTATTGCAGGAATTGTTGCGGAATACAACCCGTTTCACAACGGACACGCCCACCAGATCGAAGCCACCCGCGCCGCCGGGGCAACCCATATCGTCGCTGTGATGAGCGGGAACTTCATCCAGCGCGGCGGGCCTGCCTGCGCGCCAAAGCACGTACGCGCCAACGCTGCCGCCGCCTGCGGCGCCGACCTTGTGCTCGAGCTGCCGCTCCCCTATGCGATGGCCACCGCCGAACGTTTTGCCTGCGGGGCGCTTCAGGTGCTTGGCGGGCTGGGCTGCGTGGATGTACTTTCGTTTGGAAGCGAATGCGGCGACATCGACCTGCTGGTGAAGGCCGCCGAAGCGGTTTCCTCACCCTACTGCGACGAATATACCAAAAACCTGCTCGTTGACGGCATCACCTACGCCCGCGCGCGCCAGAAAGCGGTTGAGACACTTTACGGCCCGGAAGTGGCCGGCGTGCTCGAATCCCCAAACAACACGCTCGCGGTCGAATACCTCGTGCAGATCGGTATGCAGGGGCTGAAGCTCTCTCCGTTTACCGTAATGCGCACCGGGGCGGCGCACGACGCGCAGGCTCCAAGCGGCAGGATTGCCGCGGCTTCCCATCTGCGCAATCTGCTCGATCTCGAGGGGATCGAGGCGATCGCCCCATTCGTACCGCAAGCGGCGTTTGCGGTCTATCGTTCGGCTGCGGCTGCGGGGCTCGCGCCATTCGGTTCCCACAGCCTCAACACCGCTGTTCTTTCCGCACTTCGTGCGATGGAGCCCGAAGCCTTTGCAGCGCTGCCCGACATCTCCGGCGAGGGACTTGACAACCGGCTCCGCGACGCGGTAAAAAACGCGGTCTCGCTCGATGAACTGCTTTCGCTCGTCAAGACCAAGCGCTACCCGCTTTCCCGCATCCGCCGGCTCATCTGGAACGCCTACCTGCGGGTGGATGCGCAGCTGATGCGCACGCCGGTACCCTATCTGCGGGTGCTCTCCTTCAACAAGCGCGGACTGGAAATTCTCTCGGCGGCAAAAGCCGCCATGCTGCCGGTATCCCATTCGCTTGCGAAGCTGGAGGCGCTGGGCGGGGACTGCGAACGGTTCGCAAAACTCGAAGCAAGCGCTGCCGATCTATATACCCTTGGGCTCCCAACCGTACAGCCCTGCGGGAGCGACTACCGGCAGAAAATTTCGGTTCGATGAACATCCGCATAAACAATATATCATGTTTAAAATCGGATCTATTTGTTGAAAATATTTGTGCGATATGGTATAATACAAATACAAGAAGATGACCACGGGATGATTTTACCGACAGATGGGAGGCTTTCGCTATGACTGGTTCTTCGGTGATTCTGCGTTCAACCAACAACCCGGCGCTGGAAATCAGCGCGGTCCCCGGGCATTTTGTGAAGCGTCATTGCCACGTCAACTACTACATAGACGTCACCAACATGCAGCATGATCACATGATGGCCCGTGAGGCGGGCATCGCGCTCGCGGAAATTTATGTCTATGACCGGCCGGTCGACACCATCCTCTGCATGGACGGCAGCGAGGTGATTGCCGCCTTCCTTGCGCAGCGCCTCTCCAAAAATGAGATGCTCTCGATGAACCGCATGAAGGATATCCACATCGTCACACCCGAATCCGACCCGAACGGCCAGATGATTTTCCGTGATAACCTCCAGCCAAAGGTGAATGGTCACAACCTGCTTCTGCTCATCACCACCGTCACCACCGGCCGCACCATCCGCAGGCTGGTCGAATGCGCTAAATATTACGGCGGCAACATCATCGGCGTAGCCGCTATTTTCTCCTCGATCGACGAGATTGACGGTATCCCGGTGCAGCACCTGTTTTCCGCCGCCGACCTTCCCGATTTCGCGGTCTTTTCCCACAGCGAATGCCCGGCCTGCCGGGATAAGGTGCCCATTGACGGGCTGGCAAACAGCTTCGGAATCTCGCGTGTAAACTGAAAACATCCCCCGGCCAAGGCCGGGGGATGTTTTTTTGTTTATTCGGTGAATTGGCGGCGGGAATAGAGCCGCAGCGCCACGAAATAGGAAACAATGAGCAGCCCTGCCGAAACCAGATAGAGCGACGCGGATTGCGGCGGACCCGACACGCCGAAACCGGTTGAGAGGGCCAATACGGTGCCGCCGCCCATAAAAGCGAGCATATAAAGTCCCATAACCCACCAGCGGGCCTTCATGACGCCGAGATAAAGCACCAGCGGCAGGACAACCGCGGCAAAGACCGCGCCGAGCAGAAACAGGACCGGCAGCGCGCCCATGGCGCTTTCCAGCTTCTGTGAAACCGGGAACAGTCCGATCACCAGGTTGATGAGCCCGATCAGGAGATGCGCCGCCAGCAGGACGGCCAGGGCATAGAGGTATTTCGCCTGCACGACCTGTTTGCGGCTGACCGGCAGGGTTCCCAGCAGGTAATTGCCCTTGCTCGCCTCATCGTAGGACATTGGGCCGTACACGCCCATGTACAGAAAGATCATATAGCCGAATGAGATCATCCGCATGTCCGCCGCAACTACCAGCAGGAACAGCAGATACAGGACCAAAACCTTTCCAAGGCTCAAAAGTTTGAGAAAGTCCATTTTGACAAGCTTTTGCACATTTCCCATCAGGACTTCCCCCTTTCCATTTTCGTGTAATTGATAAAGATATCTTCGATCGTGGGTTTTTCATAAATGGCTTCGTCCCCAAGCAGCTCATGGATTTTCCGCGGGCAGTCGCACAGCCCCCGGAACCCAAAGTCAGACCGCTCCACATCGATCATATTTCGCTCAATTTCCGGGGTGAGCAGTTCGATGCGGGCCTTCACCACCCGGTGCGATTCAATCAGGCTGTCTTTGTCCTGGGAAAGGATCAGCCTGCCGCCGTGCAGAAAATGCACATAGTCCGCGATTTTGTCGAGGTCGGAGGTGATATGGGTGGAAAAGAAAACAGTCACGCCTTCCCGCTGCATCTCGTCCGCAAGGATGTCGAGAATCTCCTGCCGCACCAGCGGGTCGAGGTTTGCGGTGGGTTCATCCATCAGGAGCAGACGCGGATGATGGCTGAGTGCAACCGCCAGCGCGAACTGTTTCTGTTTGCCTTTGGAAAGGTCTTTATACTTCTTATTCAAATCGAGCGAGAACCGTTTCGCATAGTTTTCAAACGCGGATTCCTCCCAATCGGAGTAAAACGGAGCGACCATCTTTTTGATGTTTTTAAGCTTTGCCTGGTCAAGATAACCGGGCTGTTCCCCAATATAACTGATCTGTTCCCGGATTTTTTTCCCATCCCGATGGGAGTCGAGCCCGAATACCGAGATGGCGCCTTCATCCGCGTAGATCATATCCATGATCAGTTTGAGCGTGGTGGTCTTGCCCGCGCCGTTTTCCCCAATGAAGCCGGTGACATATCCTTCCTCCACCGCGAATTCCGGCAGGCTGAGGGTAAAGCGGCTTTTGGGAAAGGTTTTGCGCAGAGCGCTGATTTCAATCACATTCATGGTTTATGTTTCCTCCCTGAATAGTGTTTCGGTGATCTCCTGCAGCTCTTCCAGGCGCAGGCCGATCGATTTGGCGGCGTCCACCGCTTCGGACAGCTTCGCTTCAATCTGACTCATGGCCACTTCGCGCAGCCGGTCCAGGTTTGCGAGCGAGACAAAGGTCCCTTTCCCCGGTGTGGTGGTGAGAAAGCCGTCCGCCTCCAGATCGTCGTAGGCGCGCTTTGTTGTGATAATGCTCACCTTGAGCTCTCGCGCGAGATAGCGGATCGAGGGCAACGGCTCGCCCTGCGTGAGATTTCCCGCGAGGATTTCATTTTTGATCTGCTCCTCAATCTGCTCATAAAGCGGCCGCGCGGATGCGTTTGAGATGATGATGTTCAATTGACCGCCTCCATCGTTTTAACTGTATCTATATTATATATACAGTTATATCATTTGTCAATAGGAAAAAAGTAGAACCGCATGCCGAGGGGGTACCCTGCATGCGGTTCTTTTCTTCAGTCCATCAGGGAGACGAACCGGAGTGCCTGTAGTATAGCACAAGCATCCTCCAAAAAATATAACCGCATTTGCAACCAAATGCGGTTATATTTTTCATGCCAGAATACCGGTATAATGGCAGCAGACAACAACGAAGGCCGGAGTGACAGCATGTTTGAGGTAAGCTCGGATTTTCTCAAAGCGAATATGCCGCGCACCATCCGTTTCACCGAAAAGCTCTTCGCGGAGCTCAGCGAGGTCGCGCAGCGGGAGGACGTTTCCTTCAACATGCTCGTACTGCAATGCTGCCGCTACGCGCTCGACCATATGCGTAAAGACGATGAATAGCAAAACGTTCCGAAAAACGCAAGCGTCAAGATGAACGGGCCTGCGGCCCGCGCTTGCCTTTTCCTTCCCGTTTTGCAGCGATACAGACAAGGGCGGAAAGCACCAAAGTGCTTTCCGCCCTTTTAAAATCCGTTTGTCCGCTTTGCGCGCAGCGCATTTTCGCGCCGAGCGCGAAAATATGTCCCGCGCGGTGAGCGCGGCAGGCTTCGTCTTGTCTGCAAGGCGCTGGGCTGGGGGATTTTCAAGGGGGCCGCAGGGGTCCCCTTGAATGCCCTTCTTTGGGTACTTTCTTGGGCAAGCAAGAAAGTACCTCGTCGGCGCGGCGAAACGCGCAAACTCCGGGCGCGCGAAGGGCGCACCCCGCGCCGGGCAGGCGCTAAATCTTCACAATGTCCACCAGATCCACGTCGTCGATCGTCTTTTTCATCATCAGGCAGTTGGCGAGCGCGTTGGCCGTATCGAGCGAGGTCAGGCAGGGGATCGAAAGCTCGACCGCCTTGCGGCGCATCTGCACCGAATGACGTGCGGGCATACGGCCTTTGGCGGAAGTCGAGACGATATAATCGAGCTTTCCGCTTTCGACCAGATCCATCACATGCGGATGATCGCCGTCCATTTTGCGCACTACATTCGTGGCGATCATGTGGCGGTTGAGCACCGATGCGCAGCCCGGCGTCGCATAAAGAGTGAAGCCCAATTTCTCAAATTTCTCAGCGAGCGGGATCATCTCCTGCTGGTCGGAATCCTTAACGGTGAGCAGCACGCCGCCATTTTCAGCAGTTCTCTTGAGCTTATAACCCGCGGCGACCAGCCCTTTGAGCAGTGCTTCCTCAAAGGTTTTGGCGATACCGAGCACCTCGCCGGTGGATTTCATCTCGGGCCCGAGCGCGGTGTCCACGTCATGCAGCTTTTCGAAGGAGAAAACCGGAACCTTAACCGCAACGTAGTCGCCCTCCGGATAGAGGCCGGAACCATAGCCCATCTCACAAAGTTTGTGCCCGAGCAGCAGCTTGGTTGCGATGTCCACCATCGGCACGCCGGTCACTTTGGAGATATATGGGACGGTGCGCGAGGAGCGCGGGTTGACCTCGATGACGTAGACCTCGTTGTTGTAAATGACATACTGGATATTTACAAGACCCACCACCTTGAGCTCCCGCGCGAGCCGGCCGGTGTAATCGATGAGGGTCGCCTTGATCTTCTGCGAAAGGGTCTGCGCCGGATAGACCGAGATTGAATCGCCCGAATGCACGCCCGCGCGCTCAATGTGCTCCATGATGCCCGGGATCAGGTAATCCTGGCCGTCGCAGATCGCGTCGACCTCAATCTCCTTGCCCATCATGTATTTATCGATGAGCACCGGGTTCTCGATGTTGTGGGACATGATGATCCCCATGTATTCGGTCACGTCCGCATCGGAATAGGCGATGATCATGTTCTGGCCGCCAAGCACGTAGGACGGCCGCAGCAACACCGGATAACCGAGGCTGTTCGCGGCGGCGAGCGCCTCCTCGGTGTTCATGACCGTATGCCCCGCCGGACGCGGGATACCGCACCGCTCCAGCACCTGATCGAACCGCTCACGGTCCTCCGCGGCATCGATGCTGTCCGCGCTGGTGCCGAGGATGTTCACACCCTTTTCCACCAGGTGCTTGGTCAGCTTAATGGCGGTCTGGCCGCCGAACTGCACCACAACGCCCCACGGCTTTTCGGTTTCAATGAGGTTGTCGATATCCTCCGGGGTCAGCGGGTCAAAATAGAGCCGGTCGGAGGTGTCAAAGTCAGTAGAAACGGTTTCGGGGTTGTTGTTGGCGATAATCGCCTCGTAACCCTCCTCCTTAAGCGCCCAGACGCAGTGTACCGAGCAGTAGTCGAACTCGATGCCCTGGCCAATGCGGATCGGGCCGGAGCCGATCACCAACACCTTTTTCTTGCCGGTGGGGTGATGCTGGAGGAATTCCGCCGCTTCGTTCTCCTGATCGTAGGTCGAGTAGAAATACGGCGTTTCAGCCGAAAATTCCGCCGCGCAAGTGTCGACCATCTTGTAGGAGGCGAAGCGTTTCCAGGCGGGATCAATTTTGCACCCGGAAAGCTTTTCCGCCGTCTTATCAAGGAAACCGTACTTCTTGGCAATTTTATATTTCTGCTCGGTGAGCGGGCCGTCCGCCAGATAGGATTCGAGATCGACGAGGTTTTTGAGCTTTGCCAGGAACCAGTGGTCAATCATGGTGATTCCATGGATCGTTTCAGCCGGGATACCGCGCACAAGCGCCTCGTAGACCACAAAAATCCGCTCATCGTCGCAGTTATGCAGCAGCGCGACAATCTCATCGTCGGTTTTGTCCTTCAGCTTTTTGTAATCCAGGGTGTCGAGCCCAAGCTCGATTGAGCGGACCGCCTTCATCATCGCCTGTTCAAACGAGGTACCGATGGCCATGACTTCTCCGGTCGCCTTCATCTGGGTGCCGAGCGTCCGTTTGCCGTAGACAAATTTATCAAACGGCCATTTCGGGAATTTGACGACAATATAGTCGATGGTCGGCTCAAAACAGGCATAGGTCTTGCCTGTGACAGCATTGATAATTTCGTCGAGGGTGTAGCCGATCGCAATTTTGGCCGCGACCTTCGCGATCGGATAGCCGGTCGCCTTGGACGCGAGCGCGGACGAACGCGAAACCCGGGGATTCACCTCGATGACCGCGTATTCGAAACTGTCGGGTTTCAGCGCGAACTGGACGTTGCAGCCGCCCTCCACGCCAAGCGACCGAACAATCGTGATCGCTGCCGAACGAAGCATCTGGTACTCTTTGTCAGCCAAAGTGACGGCAGGCGCGACCACGATCGAGTCACCGGTGTGCACACCGACCGGGTCGAGGTTCTCCATCGAACAGACGGTGATGGTGTTTCCCTTGCGGTCGCGGATGACCTCGAATTCGATTTCCTTCCATCCGGAAATGCATTTTTCAATCAGCACCTGGGTGATGGGCGAAAGGCGCAGGCCATTGCGCGAAATTTCGCGCAGCTCGTGTTCGTCGGCCGCGATTCCGCCGCCGGTGCCGCCGAGCGTGAAGGCCGGGCGCACGATGACCGGATAGCCGATCTCCCCGGCGAAAGCTACCGCGTCATCGATCGTGGTAACCACCTTTGACGGGATACAGGGCTGGTTGATCGTCTGCATGGTGTCCTTGAAGATCTGGCGGTCCTCCGCCTTGTCGATCGTTTCCGGATTCGCGCCGAGCAGCTTGACATTGTGCTTTTCGAGGAAGCCCTCCTTCGCCAGCTGCATCGAAAGGGTAAGACCGGTCTGGCCGCCGAGCGTCGAAAGCACGCTGTCCGGCTTTTCCTGCTTGATGATCCGTTTGACCACATCGAGGGTCAGCGGCTCGATATAGATCTTGTCAGCCATCGCCTTGTCGGTCATGATGGTTGCGGGATTCGAGTTGACAAGGACGACCTCCAGGCCTTCCTCCTGCAGCGCGCGGCACGCCTGGGTGCCCGCGTAGTCGAATTCGGCCGCCTGGCCGATCACGATCGGGCCGGAACCGATCACCAGTACCTTTTTGATATCTTCACGTAACGGCATCTCAGTTCCCGCCTTTCTGTGCTTTCATAAGTTTGACGAACCGGTCGAACAGATGCCCGGTGTCGTTCGGGCCGCCGCAGGCCTCCGGATGGAACTGCACGGTGAATATCCGGCCGTCCAGATAGGAGACGCCCTCACAGCTTTGGTCATTCGCGTTCAGATGGGTGACTTTCCCCACTTCCTGCGGGACCGTATCTCCCAACACCTCAAAGCCGTGGTTCTGGCTGGTGACATAGGTCAGCCCGGAGCCCAGGCTGATAACCGGCTGGTTGCCGCCGCGATGGCCGTACTTGAGCTTGGCGGTTTTCGCGCCCTGCGCGAGCGCCATCAGCTGGTGCCCCAGGCAGATACCGAATACCGGCAGGCCGATCTGCGCGATTTCTTTCAGGTTTGCAATGACCTCCCGATCCTCAGAAGGGTCGCCCGGGCCGTTCGAGAGCATTACCCCGTCGTAGCCGCCCGCTATGATATCCGCGGCGGTGGTCAGGCAGGGCAGCACCGTTACGTTGCAGCCCCGCGCGAGCAGCGAACGGCGAATGTTGCGTTTATAGCCGTAGTCGAGAAGCGCGACCTCGAACTGCGGATCGCCGCATTCGTATTTCACCGGTTTTTCGACCGAAACGCTGCGGATGGCATTTTTGATCGAAAAGCTGTTGACCGTTTTCAGAAGTTCTTCCTTTTTGGCATGCACATCCTCAGTGGTGATCATCCCGTTCATCACGCCGTGTTCCCGCAGCTTGCGGGTCAGGGCGCGGGTGTCGATGTCATAGATGCCCACAATCCCATGTTCCTTCAAAAACCAGTCGAGCGTGTGCTCGCAGCGGAAGTTGCTCGGGACCTCGCACCATTCGCGCACGATATATCCCCGCACATAGGAGCTGGACGATTCGCCGTCCTCGCTGTTCACGCCGTAGTTGCCCACGAGCGGGAAGGTCTGGGTGACGATCTGCCCGAAATAGCTCGGGTCGGTCAGCGTCTCCTGATAGCCGGTCATGCCGGTGGTAAAGACCACCTCGCCCACGGTGGTGCCCCGGGCGCCCATCGAAAGCCCCTCGTAAACGGTGCCGTCCGCCAGCAGTAGATAAGCCTTGTCGTGATTCTGTAGTATCTGCATAAACGCCTCCATCTTTCTGATTACCAGAAACGGTATCTCCCGATTCAATTTTTTGTCTGCCGCCTTATCCCACAATCGGCGGAATGGCCGCAGTGATGTCGTTGCGCATCCGGATCGCTTCGTCGCGCGCCGCCCGCGCAAAGTCCGCTTGGGCGCCGGCTTTTTTCCAGGCGGTAAGGATCGCGCGCGAGGAATTCACGATCGCGCCGAGCCCATTTTGATCGAACGCGCCGGCCACATCCTGCGCGCCGCCTCCCTGCGCGCCGTAGCCCGGCACCAGGAAAAAGGTGTGCGGAAGCTTCGCGCGCAGCTCGGAAAGCTGCGCCGGCCAGGTCGCGCCGACCACAGCCCCGACCTGCGAGTAACCATAGGCATTGCAGGTGGCCTCGCCCCATTTTTCGCACATCATCCCCATCGTTTCATAGACTGTCTTATCACCGATCATCTGATCCTGCAGCTCGCCGGACGACGGGTTTGAGGTTTTGACCAGCACGAAGATCCCCTTGTCCGGGTTGCCCGCCATTACGCCCACCAGCGGCTGGATGCCGTCGGTGCCAAGATATCCATTCACCGTCAGCGCGTCGGCGCCGAACGGCGTGCATCGGACGCCGTCGATATCAAGCTCCCCGAGGTGCGCTGCCGCATAGGCCTGCATGGTCGATCCGATGTCATTGCGCTTTCCGTCGGTGATGACGTACATCCCCTTCTCCCGCGCGTATTCAATCGTCTTTGCAAGGCATTTTACGCCGTGCCAGCCGAGCGCTTCATAATAGGCGCACTGTGGTTTCACCGCGGGTACAATATCGCAGACCGCGTCGATGATTCCCTTGTTGAAAGCGAGATATGCCCGCGCCGCGCCGCGGAGGGTTTTACCGAATTCGGCAAAGGCCTCGTCCTGAATCTGCCGCGGGATATAAGAAAGCGTCGGGTCAAGCCCCACAACGGTTGGATTTTTTGTTTCAATGATCCGTTCGATCAGCTTTTTCATTTCAGCGCTCCTTTTCGTCGTCAGTGTATCGGTAGGACGGCTTGCCGTCCAGATAGGTATACTTTACTTTCCCAATGAGCTGCGCGCGGTTAAAGCAGGTGTTCTCCGCCTTTGAGTGCATCCGGCGCTTGTCCACTGTCCAGCGCTCCTCTGGGTCAAACAACACAAAATCCGCCGGGGCGCCCGGCGCGAGACTGCCCGCCTCGATCCTGAGCAGCTTGGCGGGCGCGATGGTCATCATCTCAATCAGCCGTGAAAGGGTGATCACACCCGGCCGCACCAGGTGGGTGAGACCCAGCGCCAGCGAGGTCTCCAGCCCGGTCACGCCGTTGGGCGCCGTGAGGAAATTCTGCTTTTCCTCCTTCGCATGCGGTGCGTGATCGGTAACGATGCAGTCGATCGTGCCATCCGCGATCCCCTCAAGGATCGCCAGCCGGTCGGATTCTTCCCGCAGAGGCGGGGCCATCCGGAAATTTGCATCCCGGCCGAGCAGCATCTCATGGGTCAGGGTGAAATAGTGCGGCCCGGTCTCACAGGTCACCCGCACGCCGCGCCGTTTCGCGTCGCGGATCAGCGCGACAGCGCCTTTCGTGCTGACATGCGCAATGTGCACATCCGTGTCCGAGGCCGCCGCCAGCGCGATCGCCACAGCCGTGCTGCAGTCCTCGCTCGCGCGGTCGACGCCCGGGACATCCAGCTGCCGGCTGACTTCTCCAAGGTGCATGATACCTTTGTTGGTGATATCAAGATCCTCCGCGTGGCAAATGACCAGCAGGCCCTTTTCCTGCGCCTCCCGGAGTGCTTCCAGCAGCAGGCGGTTGTTCTGCACCGGGCGCCCGTCGTCCGAAATGCCGGCCGCGCCCGCCGCTTTAAGCGCGGCAAGATCGGTGCGTTCGCCGCTTTGCAGCCCTTTGGTGACCGCCGCGATGGGGTAGACCTTTGCTTTGGCGTTCTCAGCCTTCTTTTTGATATAAGAAATGACTTCCGGGCAGTCGCAGACCGGGTTGGTGTTCGGCATGCAGGCCACCGAAGTGACCCCTCCCGCGGCCGCGGCCGCGCAGCCGGGGAGAATGTCCTCCTTGTGGGTGTAGCCTGGGTCGCGCAGATGCACATGCATATCCACCAGCCCCGGCGCAAGGATAAGACCCGCCGCATCAAGCACCGGGCAGGTCGATTCGGCCGCAAGAGCGCCGATCCCCGCAACCCTGCCATTTTCAATTTTCAGGTCGCAGACCGCGTCAATCCCCTGAGAAGGATCGCATAGACGCGCGCCTTTGATCAGCAGTTGGTTCATAAGAGCCTCCTTACAGAATCCGGATAAGAAAATACCTACCCATTAAAAATGGATAGGTAATCATAAATGCAAAAGCAAATGGGAAAAGAACGGCTGCATGTAAAGCAGGCATTTCGGTTTTGCATGAACAATCCCCATCACTGTGCGTACTCCTCCGTCTTTGCTTCTTTTTGAATAATTATACATTGCTTTTCCCGTTTTGTCTAGCTGTCAAATCGATGTTTTTTTGCTGATTTCTCGAAAATCTTTTGTGCTCTATCACGTTAGTATGACTTTTTCAGTCCAAGCCCTGCGCAACATATCCAGAAGGAGGGGTACTAAATGCAATATTATTCAAAATCTCCAACTGGTATGCATGTTTTTCCAAGTTTTGTGCATTTTTATTCACGATATTCAATTTTCCGCTCCGCAGCGCCAGATAGAGCTCCGGCAGTTCCTCTAAACCGGACGCCTTTGCGAACGGTTTTCCATTGACTCCATAGAGGAAGTTCCCACTGAGGGCCGGATCTCCCGGATAAAGCGCCGACAGATCCTCAAACAGGCGCTCGTCCCCGAGCATATCGTAAACATAGCGGTCCAGCAGAATCAGATCCGCCGTACCGTTTTTGATCTCGTTCTGCAGCTCCCCGAACAGTTTCGAGGTCTCTCCCGGCTGGCCGTGCGCGGCCGGAAATTCATACACCTTCAGGTTGATTCCGCCGTCCGCGTCGTCCGGCGCATAACCCAAAAACTGGCTGGTGAGCGCATCCTTCTGCTCCACAGAAAGGTATCCGCGCACAGCGACCAGCACCACGTTCCCGGTTGTATCCGGTCCGGCGGTGTAGTAATAGCCGAGCCCCAACAGGACCAATAGGACAATACCGACCACGATCATCCCAAGGTGCCGTTTGCCGCGGATTTTTGTCTCTTTCTGCAGTTCGTCCATCTGGATCCTCCTCTGGTGCGAAGCCGATGCCCACATGGGGAAAGGCGAGCCGCCCTTCCCCATGGACTACATCCGTCTGGGGCCGGTTGTTCTATGCAATCAATCTTTGATTGGCTTCATCGTGGGGAAGAGCAGCACGTCGCGGATCGAAACACTGTCGGTCAGCAGCATCACCATGCGGTCGATGCCAATGCCGATGCCGCCTGTCGGCGGCATGCCGTATTCGAGCGCGGTGAGGAAATCCTCATCGATGTCGCATGCCTCCTCGTCTCCGGCAGCCTTCATCGCGGCCTGGTGTTCAAAGCGTCCGCGCTGGTCGATCGGGTCGTTGAGTTCGGAGAAGGCGTTCGCATGCTCACGGCCCAGGATGAACAGCTCGAACCGCTCGGTGTATTCCGGGTCGGAGGGTTTGCGCTTGGAAAGCGGTGAAATCTCGACCGGGTGCTCGGTGATGAAAGTTGGCTGGATCAGGTGCTCCTCACAGTATTCCTCAAAGAAGAGGTTCAGGATATCTCCTTTGCCGTGCCGTTCCTCGTATTCAATGTGGTGCTCTTTCGCGGCTGCGCGGGCTTCCTCCAGCGTTTTGATCTGGCGGAAATCGACGCCGCTGTACTTCTTGACCGCTTCGAGCATTGAGAGCCGCTCAAACGGGCGGTCGAGATCAATATCGATATCGCCGTACCGGATCTGCCCGGTGCCGAGGACCTGGTGCGCGCAGTGACGGAACAGGCCTTCGGAAAGGTCCATCATGCCGTTATAGTCGGTGTACGCCTCATAGATTTCAAGCAGGGTGAATTCCGGGTTATGGCGGGTGTCAATGCCCTCGTTGCGGAATACCCGGCCGATCTCATAGACCTTGTCAAAGCCGCCGACGATCAGGCGTTTGAGATGCAGTTCAAGCGCGATGCGCAGATACATATCAATATCAAGCGCGTTGTGGTGGGTGATGAACGGCCGCGCCGCCGCGCCGCCCGCGATGGTGTGCAGCACGGGGGTTTCCACCTCGAGAAAGCCCTTGCTTTCAAGATAGCCGCGAATCGCGGTGATGATCTTTGAACGCTTGACAAAGGTCTCCTTGACCTCCGGGTTGACGATCAGGTCGACATACCGCTGGCGGTAACGCAGCTCGGTGTCCTTCAGGCCGTGCCATTTCTCCGGCAGCGGCAGCAGCGACTTGGAAAGCAGCACAATCTTGTGCGCCTTGATCGAGATTTCGCCTTTCTGGGTACGGAACACCTCTCCGGTCAGACCGATAATATCGCCGATATCCCATTTTTTGAAATCGGCATAGGCTTCTTCGCCCACCGCGTCCTGGCGCACATAACTCTGCACCTTGCCGCTGGCGTCGCGGATGTCGATAAACGACGCCTTGCCCATGCCGCGTTTATTCATGATGCGCCCCGCGACCGAAACCTCCTGGCCTTCCATCTCATCAAATTTAGAAACAACCTGATCCGCATAGGCGGTACGGGTATAGGTGGTGATCTCAAAGGGGTTCTTGCCCTCCTCTTTCAGCGCGGCAAGTTTATCCCGCCGGATCTGCAGCACTTCGGAAAGTTTCTGCTGTTCTTCCTCCGGGGTCAGTTCCACTTCATTGTTCTGTGGGTTCTTCATTTTTACACATCCTTACGCAACATTTACATATGGAATTATTATACCAAAAAAGCGGGCTTTTGCAAAGCCCGCTTTTCACAAATATTTCGCCGCATATCAATTTTGATTGATCCAAAGTGATCAAAGGCCGATTTCAAGGATCTTGAGCTTGAAAGTCGCAGCCGGCGCATGGATTTCCACACACTCGCCCACCTTGTGCCCAATAAGACCTTTACCCACCGGGGATTCGTCAGAAATTGTGTTGTCCGAAGCATTCGATTCCACCGAGCTGGCAATACGGTATTCCATCTCCTCATTGTAGTCGAGGTCCAGAATCTTGACGCGGCAGCCAACCGTCACCCTGTCGGTGGCGATTTCCTCCTTCGAGATGATTTTCACATTTTTGAGCTGATCCTCCAGCTTTTTGATCCGCGCTTCCACGACCGCCTGTTCATTTTTGGCCTCATCGTACTCGCTGTTTTCACTCAGGTCGCCGAAACCGCGTGCCACCCGGATTTTTTCCGAGATCTCCCCCCTGGTGACGCTTTTCAGCTCGTCAAGTTCTTTTTTCAGGGCTTCATAGCCCTCTTTCGTCATCAAAAGCTCCGTCGCCATATCCACACATTCCCCTTTACAAGAACATTTTCTTTTGTATATTACAGAAGGCCGCCCTATGGCGACCATCTAGCCAGCAATCTGTTCCGGTGCGCAAGCACCTCCGGTATCACCGTATGTTGCAATGGTTAGTATTATAGTCAAACCGTCCCGAGATGTCAAGTGCAGGTTTTGACATTTTATCAAAATTTTTCATCCCGATCCTATCTTTTTGTTTGTCCTGAACAGTATATTCCAACCATGCCGCAAATATGCCAACGCCGGCGGGCATAAAATGCCCGCCGGCGTTTCCACATTTTTCCTGTTGTACAAATCAGCCGCCAGAAGCCTCCGAACCGGCCAAATCCGAGGAACTGCCGGATGAAACCGCGCTGCTGGAAGCGGAAGAACTGCTTTGTGCGCGGCTGGAAACGGCCGAGCTGGCGGAGGAGTCCACCGGGCCCGACGACGCCGAACTTCTGGAAGAACTTTCCTCTTCATCTTCCGAATCCACATCGGAGGACGAGGATGCAGGCCGGCTTGATGCGGCCGACGAGCTCTCCTCCGGTTCCGAAGCGTCCTGCGCCGGAGTATCCGCGGCGTTCATCGCCACCGAAATAACCTCCATCGCTTTTTTGAGCTGCAGGTCGTATTCCATCGGATCGGCCGCCGCCAGCGCGTCGTCAGTATTGCGCACCTCAAAGTCGGGCGTGACGCCCTCCTTGTCAAAGCTCGGGCTGACCGGCGGGTTGTAGCGCGCCGTGGTCAGGCGGATCGCGCTGCCATCGGTGAGCGGAAAGATGGTCTGCATCGTCCCCTTTCCCGCGGTGCGCACGCCAATGATCTTGCCCTTGTTATAATCCTTGATCGCAACTGCGAAAAGCTCCGCCTCGCCGGAGGTCTTATCGTTTACGAGCACCGCCATCGGCAGCTCCACCTGCCGCGCGTCCGAGGTCTCCAACACAGTGGTCACACCGGTTTTATCGGTCGAGGAGACAAGCACGCCTTCCGGCAATAGCTTATCCAGAACCTGCGCGACCGAGCGCAGGGTTCCCCTGCTCACACCGCGCACATCGAAAACAAGGCCGTATGCGCCTTCGTCGATCAGCCGGTCAACCATTTTGGAGAACTGGTCGGGCGTGCTGTCGTTGAATTCCTTGATTTTGACCATGCCGATGCTCCCGCCGAGCATTGTGGTGGAGATAGACGGGGTTTCCACAAACCGCCTGGTCATCACGAGGGTGCTGTCCTCAACGCCTTTGCGCAGGATGATGGTCATCTGGGTGCCAGGCTTGTCCTTAAGCATCCCGACCGCCTCGATATAGTTGTCCGAAGTGATATCGGTGTCGTCGATTTTGACGATCAAATCGCCCGGCTCGATGCCCGCAGCCTGCGCAGGGGAATCCGGATAGACCTCGGTGACCTCGATATAACCTTCCTCGTTCATCTTGGTCACGATGCCGATCTGCACCCGGTCACCGCTGTAATCCTGCAGCAGCCGGTCATAAGCCGCCGCGTCGTAATAGGCGGCGTAAGGATCGTCCAAGCCGGCGATAAAACCTTTGGCCTCCTCATTCATCAGGAGCGATTCGTCGATGGTACCGATATAATTCTGGCGGGTGATGCTGTCGATCTCCGCAAGCTTGCTGTAGAAGGACTCCCGTTCCCGCAGGTTATTTACCTTGTCGTTAAAATTGCCCATTGAGCTGACCATTGTGACCGAGTAGGTCATTGCCACCATGATTACCGTGAAGGCGATCGCCGCGCCGAGTGAAATCTTTTTGTTCATCCGAGTCTCCTTTGTTCGCTTTTCTCATCTGCCCAACCCGGCGCGCCGTCAGCCGCCAAGATAGCTGATGGGATTCTTCGCGCTGCCGTTGACGCGCACTTCAAAGTGGATATGCGGGCCGGTTGCCCAGCCGGTCGAGCCGACTTCGGCAATCTTCTGTCCGGTGGCCACGACATCCCCCACCGATACGGTGAGCCTGCTGCAATGCCCGTAAAGGGTCTGGATACCGCCGCCATGGTCGATAATCACATAGGTTCCGTAGCCTTCGTTCGGCTTGGTGTTGGCAACGACCACCGTCCCGGTGTTCGCAGCGAGCACCGGGGTGCCATAGGCCCCGTTGCCAGCAATATCGATGCCCGTGTGGTAATCGCTTCCGCCGAAGCGGGAGCCAAAATTGGAGGTGATGCCGGTGAGTACGTTCGAAGGCCACTGCATCTCGCCGCCAACATACGGGATCTTGGTGGAGGTCTTGTTGATCTCCCGGTAGATCTCGTTGATCTCAGCCTGGACCGCGGCCATTTTTTTCTGCATTTCTTCCTTATTGGCCATAAACTGCTGTTCGAGCGCGGAAACGTCGTGCACACGATTGCGGGCTTCGGCCTCCTGGACGCTCAGGTCCTCCCGCTTGGAGTCAAGCTCTCCCTTGTCCTCCTCCACCAGGCGTTTGCTGGTTTCGATGATTTCTTTAACCTCTTCAAGCTCCTGTCGCTCCGCGGCGAGCCGGTCCATGATCTCCCGGTCATACTGGGCGATCCGGGTGGAGACTTCGGTGCGGGTAAGCACCTCGGAAAAATTGTCCGCGCCGAGCACAAGCCCGAGGGTACTGGTATTCTGCGCGGCGGTCATCGCACGAAACCGTTGTTTGAAAAGGGCATAAGTCTCGTCATAGGCCGCCTGCTTTTCCGCAAGTTCCTCCTCCTTGACCGCAATGTTGCGGTTGAGGTGCTCGATGCGCTCATTCAAAACCTCGATCTGGCTGAGGGTGGTGTTGAGCTGGTTATTGAGCTCCTGCTGGACGGCCTGAAGCTTTTTCTTTTCCCCCTGCGCGAGCGAAAGCTTGCGCTGGATCTCTTTCTGCTGCTGCTGCAGATCTTTATATTGGTCGCTCAGCGCATCGATCTCCGCCTGCCCGTCGGAGTATTCGTCGGCCTGCGCCACAAGCGAAACCGTCGGCACAATCAGCATCAGCGCCATCAAAGCGGCCATCAGCCACGCAAAAATCCGTTTGCCTCTCGGTGAAATCACGCTGCGAACACTCCTCTCTGTCCTCTGCAAAAGCTGTTTTTAAAATAGGCTGCCCGTTCCGCGCTGATGCCGGAGGGGCGTTATCTGCCCAGGTATGGACGCGGCGGCTGGTGCTTGCCGTTGACACGCACCTCAAAATGGACATGCGGCCCGGTAGACCAGCCAGTCGATCCGACCTCCGCGATCTTCTGGCCGCGGGAGACTTTCTCCCCCACCGAAACATTGATCGCGCTGCAATGGGCATAAAGGGTTGAAATCCCGCCGCCGTGGTCGATGATCAGATATTTTCCGTAGCCGTATCCCGGCGTAACCGCCGTATTGACAAAGGCTACCGTCCCAGAGTTTGCCGCGACGATCGAAGCACCATAAGCGCCCCCGCCGGAGATGTCGATGCCGGTATGGTAATCGCTTCCGCCGAAGCGGGAGCCGTATTCCGAGGTGACCATCGAAAGCCCGGGCGCCGGCCAGGCCATCTGGCCGCCGCTGTAGACTGAATTGGCCGAATTTTTGTTGATTTCATCGTAGATCTTGTCAATTTCCGCCTGCACGGCCGCCATCTGCTTTTGCAGCTCAGCCTTGTTTGCGAGGAATTCCCGCTCCATCGCGGCGATATCCTGGATGCGCTCCTGCGCTTTGGACATCTGGGTATCGAGGTCGTTTTTCTTGACGGCCATATCCGCTTTGTCCCGCTCGACGCCTTCCTTGCTCTCTTCGATCTTGTCCTTGATCTCTTCGAGTTCCCGCTTTTCCGCGAGCAGCGCGTCCATCATGGCCTGGTCGTATTTGGCAATCCGGGTCGAAACCTCGGTGCGGGTCAAAAACTCGGAGAAATCCTCCGCTCCGAGCACCAGTCCCAGGGTACTGGTGTTCTGTGTCGCGGTCATCGCACGGAAACGCAGCTTGAACAGCTCATAGGTGTCGTCAATCTCAGCCTGTTTCTGGTTCATTTCCTTTTCCTTCGTGCGGATCTCGTCCTCCAGAAGGGCAATGCGTTCATTGAGCAGGTCAATCTGCTGCAGGGTGTTGTTGATCTGGTTATCGATCTCCTGCTTGAGGGCCTCCTGCTGTTTGCGCTGGCCCTGCGCGGCGGTGATCTTCGACTGGATCTCGTTTTGCTGCTGCTGCAGCTGCTTATATTTATTATTGAGATTGCTGATCTGGTTCTTTTCTTCTGTGAAGTCCGGCTGTGCCGCATCTTCGGAACCTTCCGCAACCAGCTCTTCTTCATATTCGTCCTCATCGTCGGCGGCGTCCACCATCGCAGAAAGCGATGGGACCAGCACCATCAGCGCCATCAGCAGAGCCATCGACCATGCGAAAATCCGTTTTGCCTTTGGGGATAACAAGGTGTGGAACACTCCTCTCTGGGAAGCGGGAAAGCCGCCTTCTTATACCTTCAAATATTTGCTCACGAAGAACATGCTTCCAAATACGCCGATCCCGATGCCGCCGCAGGCAAACCATGTGAACAGCCTCAGCGCCATGTCCGGGAAGGGAATCATATTCTGATACGCCTGCAAAATCCAGGTGCTCTGGTTCTGGGAGATGATGTCGAGCACCTGGTTGTATCCGAGCCACAGAAGCCCGAACGCGATGAGCGCCGACATAAGCCCCAGCATGAACCCTTCAATAAAGAACGGCAGGCGGATGAACGAATCGGTCGCGCCGACATATTTCATGATATTGATTTCCTTGCGGCGATTGAATACGGTCACCTTGATGGTATTCGCGATGATCACCAGCGAAACTACAATCAGGATTGCCACAATGAAAAAACCGCCGGTCGCCACCGCATGCTTGATGCTGGTGACGATCTCCGCCACCTCGGTCTGGGCGCGCACCGCCGTCACGCCCGGGATGCTTTCGAGCTTCATCACGGTGGAGGCAAGCTGGCTCGGATCTTTGATTTTCAGACGGTAGGAGTTGTAGAGCGGGTTCTCCCCGATCTCCTCGAACGGCGCGAGCAGCTCCGCCAGATCTTCCGACTTGGCCTGCTGTTCCTTTAAAAGCGCATCCTTGCTGATATACATCCGGTCGTAGACGTTGTCGATCAGCGAAATCTGCTTATCGATATCCGGCAGCTCGTCCTCTTCAATGTCATCCGCCAGCTCGACCTCAATCTCGTTTTGCTCCGAAACATAACCGATGATCTGGTTGACGTTCATCGAAAAGAGCAGCGAACTGCCGATGAGCAGCATACACGCCACCAGCGTGCCGATCGAAGCGAACGACATCAGCCGGTTGGCGACGATGTTGCGGAAGCCTTCCTTAATCAGGTACCAAAAACTGCTCATTCGCTGTAAAACCTCCCGTTCCCGTCATCCGAAACGACCGTCCCTTCGTCGATGCAGATGACCCGGTGGTTGAATTCGCTGACCAGCGAATGCTCATGGGTGACCATAACGACCGTCGTCCCGCATTTGTTGATTTCACTGAGCAGGTCGACGATCTCGAACGAGAGGTCCGGGTCGATGTTCCCGGTGGGCTCGTCCGCGATGATGAGCGAAGGATTATTCACCAGCGCGCGCGCAAGCGCGACGCGCTGCTGTTCGCCGCCGGAAAGGTGTTCGGGCAGGCTTTTCGCCTTGCCCGCGAGGCCGACAAGCCCCAATATGTACGGCACCCGGCTGCGGATCTCCTTTGCGGAGACATTGGTCACCCGCAGCGCGAACGCGACGTTGTCATAGACATTCATGGTCGGGATCAGGCGGAAATCCTGGAAGACGACGCCCAGCGTACGCCGGAAATGCGGCACCTTGCGGCGTTTCATCTTCACCAGATTCTGCCCGTTTACATAAATTTCCCCCGACGAGGGCTTCTCCTCGCGCATGAGCAGCTTGATAAATGTGCTCTTTCCCGCGCCGGACGGCCCGACGACAAATACGAATTCCCCTCTGTCAATACTCACATTGAAGTTGTTGAGCGCATGCGTCCCTGTCTTATAGACTTTCGAGACGTTGACAAATTCGATCACTGGTACACCGCCTTTGAAAAGGCCTGTTTTGCAACAGGCCGTTTGCCCGCCGGATGAGCGCTTCCCGGCGGGGGATTTTTCGGTTTAATATGCGGGCGCCCGGGGATATGCCCAAACGCCCGCGTGCTGCGGCGCGCCGTCAGAACGCGCCGGTCAATATTTGACAGGGTTGGCTGTGAGGTATTTTTTCACCATCAGCGCCACCTTGAAGATGATCGCATGGTCGAATTCACGCAGATCGAGGCCGGTGAGTTTCTTGATCTTCTCAAGCCGGTAAACGAGCGTGTTGCGGTGGACGAAAAGCTTGCGGGAGGTTTCGGAAACGTTGAGGTTGTTCTCGAAAAACTTCTGGATGGTGAAGAGTGTCTCATGATCGAGGCTTTCGATCGAGCCCTTCTTGAACACCTCCCGCAGGAACATGTCGCACAGGGTGGTCGGCAGCTGATAGATGAGCCGCGCGATGCCAAGGTTGTCATAGCTGACGATCGCCTTTTCGGTGTCAAACACCTTGCCGACCTCCAGCGCCACCTGCGCCTCTTTAAAGGAGCGCGCAAGATCCTTCACCCCGACAATCGAGGTGCCGATGCCCACGACCACCTTGGTGTAAAACTCGCTGCCGAGCGTATCGACGATCGAGCGGGCAAGTTTTTCGAGGTCTTTCGACTCAATGCCGGGTTTTGTCTCTTTGACCAGCACGATGTCGCTTTCAGAGATATTGAAAACAAAATCCTTCTGCTTGTCCGGGAAGAGGTTCTGGATCACGTCAAAGGCGGAGATGTCGTTGCTGGCAACGATCCGGATGAGCAGCACAACGCGGGTCGAGTCGGTGTTGAAATGCAGTTCACGGGCCTTGACATAGATGTCGCCGGGCAGGATATTGTCCAGGATCACGTTCTTGATGAAATTGTTGCGGTCATACTTCTCGTCGTAATACTGTTTGATGGAAGCAAGCGAGATCGCCAGCAGGTTGCAGTATTTCGCCGCGGGTTCGTCC
The DNA here is from genome assembly GCF_003465835.1 of Anaerotruncus sp. AF02-27. Lineage (NCBI taxonomy): Bacteria > Bacillati > Bacillota > Clostridia > Eubacteriales > Oscillospiraceae > Anaerotruncus > Anaerotruncus sp. AF02-27. The sequence continues at coordinate 26,083 of NZ_QSBX01000025.1, forward strand.
ACGCCTTCGACAAATACGGCAAATTCAGGTTTCATTTTGTTGCCGAACGGTTTGTAGGTATAACCGTCCCGCACAAAAACCTCGTTCATATCGCCGGCATCAAACGTAAAGAAGTCGCTGGTTTCCCCAATCTTGGTCAGATCGCTGCACGAAATGATCGTGGCGCTGTCGTCCACAACGCCAATCACACGGTCGATACAATCCCGCATCTGATGAACGATTCCCTGGAAAAGCCTGTTTGACATTTCTATCCCCTCTTTACTCGTAATAGATTCATCCTTCTCCGCACACAAATTGCGTTTATGCGCGTCAACCGCCGTGTTTTCAGGCCCGAAATCCGGACATAAAACAGCAGCATTTTATTTCTCACAAGCCATTACGAATATTTTACAACAAATTTGTGTAATTTGCAACACAAAATATCATTTTTGTTGTGGAAAAATCATCGGATTTTTCATTGTAGAATTTTGGGGCAAATTTTCAGGCTTTTCGTATATCATACTATACTTTTGCCGGGAATGTATGAAGAAATTTTGTCCGTAATTTTAACAGCTTGCCCCAATTTTTCCTCTTTTTCCGCGCAAAGCGCGCTCCCACGCGGTTTTATGGCTTCACCCCTCAATTGATTCTACCTCAATTTTACTTAATTCCCTGCATTTCCCAGGCTCCAGTCCCGGATCAAGCGCGAGCCCGCCGATCTTTTCCCGTCGCAGCGAAGTAACCGTAAGCCCAAACGCCGAAAACATCCGCTTTACCTGGTGATAACCCCCCTGCCGTATCACCACCCGCGCCGCTGTCCGGTCCTCGCCCACAAAAGAAAGCTGCGCGGGCAGGCAGCGGGTTTCCCGGCGCTTTTCCGGCGCGCTCCCACGCTGTTCGCCGCGTTCAGGCGGCAGCGTCACCCCTTTTGCGAACGCCTGTACGAGTCCTTCCGGCGCGGGCTTGTCCAATCGGGCAAGATAGGTTTTCGGCACATGGCTTTTCGGGGACAAAATCCTGTGGGCAAAGTCGCCGTCGTTGGTGATCAGCACAAAGCCGGTCGTATCCTTGTCGAGCCGCCCCGCTGGAAAAAGTCCGGATCGGCGCAGTTCGTCCGGCAGAAGATCGATCACAGTCGGCAGGGCCGCGTCGCTCACCGCGCACACGACCCCGGCCGGCTTATTCATCATGAGATAACTGTACCGTTTTAACCGCAGCGGCTTCCCCTCCAGCAGCACCTCGTCGTTTTCGAAATCCACCCTGCTGTCAAAGCTGCGTACCGACTGCCCGTTCACCAGGATCTGCCCGCGGCTGAAAAGCCGGTGCACATCCTTGCGTGAGAGCTTTGTCTGCGCCGCGATCGCCTTATCGAGCCGTTCCAGCCCTTTTTGAAACGCCATGCGTCCGTCCTCCGTTTTGTTTCCATATCCGGCGCCCTCATTGCGCGGCTGCATGCGGCAAAGCCAACGCATCCGCCAGGCTTATATAAGCCCTGCGGGACAGCCGTGTCTGCGGCTATTCTATCACAATTTTACCGTCCGTTCAATCGCCCTCGGGCGCAAATCCGTGCATGAAGCCGTCCAGTTCAACCGAGCAGACATCCCCGCCAATAATTTTGCCATTGTAGGTCACAATGTTGGCGCGCACATTTTCCGGCTGGTCCGGATAGTTCAGCACGATATAGGTGTAACGCTTGCAGCGTTTGCCGCCGTACTTGGTCAGGTCGCAGCCCTGGGACTTCTGGATTTCATTGTACTTCTCGTAGACCTCGTCAAGTTCCTTCGGGATCTTCACCTCGAGGATTTCCTCCTCTTCCGGCTCGACCTGCCAGCCGAACGACTCAAGGAATGTAATCCGCTGTTCGTTGGTTTTTCCGGCTGCCTTTTCTACCTTGATCTCAGACGGCGCGGGCGCCTGCGCCGCTTTTCCGTCCGTTTCGGAAAGGGCCGAGCGCAGCCAGACTCCTCCCGCGAACGCCAGCACCAGTACCGCTGCCGCCGCTGCCACCTGCCGTTTGGTCACTCTCCAGGTAATTGTAAACATCAAATTTCCTCCCCGCACACAATCTGTTCCATTCCCAGATATATGCGGCGCGAGAACCGATTATGCGCGGCACCGCGGCCAAAAACACATAAGGCCGCCAGGCGGAAATCCGCCTGGCGGCCTGTCGTTTGTCCCCTTGTGCTTATTCGGCTTCACTCAGCTCTTTGGCTTCCTCGATGACCGCTGCTTCCAGGTTTGAGGGCAGCAGCTCGTAACGCTCGAAATCAAAGGAGAAGTAACCCCTGCCCTGGGTGGTCGAACGCAGGACGGTTGCAAAATCGCCCATCTCGCTCATCGGGACTTCGCCTTCGATCATCTGCAGGCCGTCATCCGCCGGGTTCATGCCCAGCACGCGGCCGCGGCGTTTGTTGAGCTCGGAGATCATGTCGCCGGTGTTGGAATCCGGGACATAGACCTTCAGGTTTCCGATCGGTTCAAGCAGCGCCGGAGAAGCCTGCGGCATGGCGGTCTTGTAGGCGATCGAGGCCGCCATCTTGAACGCCATTTCAGACGAATCGACCGGATGGTAGCTGCCATCGACCAGAACAGCTTTCAAGCCGACCATCGGATACCCTGCCAGAATGCCGTGCTTGACGCAGTCCTGCAGGCCCTTTTCCACCGCCGGGAAGAAGTTTTTCGGAACCGAGCCGCCGAAGACGTTCTCCTCAAAGAGGAGCCCTTCGCTGTCGCAGGGAGAAAACTCGATCCACACATCGCCGTACTGGCCGTGGCCGCCCGACTGCTTCTTATGCTTGCCCTGCACCTTGACCGGTTTGCGGATCGTTTCACGATACGCAACGCGCGGCTTGGACAGGTTGATATCCACGCCGAATTTGGCTTTCAGCTTCGACACAATCACATCGATGTGCTGCTCTCCGAGGCCGGAAATGACCTGCTCCTTCGTTTCCTTGTTCTGCTCAAAGCTGATGGTCGGATCCTCTTCGATGAGGCGGGCCATCGCCTGCGCGACCTTGCCCTCGTCGCCCTTGTTCTTGACCTTGACGGCCATCGAAAGGCATGGTTTCGGGAAAGCGGTTCCCTTGAATGAAACGACCTTCTTCGGGTCGCAGAGGGTATCCCCTGTGACCGAAGCGGAAAGCTTGGTCACCGCGCCGATATCGCCCGCTGAAATGAACGCGGTCTCCTCCTGCTTTTTGCCGGTCATATAGATCAGCTTGCCCAGGCGTTCCGGTTCGCCGGTGCGGGCGTTGACCGGAATCAGCTCGTTCGAAAGCTTGCCGGAGACGACCTTGAAATAGGACAGTTTTCCAACAAACGGGTCGGCGACCGTCTTGAAGATATAAGCGGCCAGCGGAGCCTCGTCGGTGCAGGGAATCTCAATTTCTTCACCGTCCGCGCCGACCGCCGTTTCGGCGCCCGCTTCCCACGCGGAAGGCAGGTGGTCGACCAGGCTGTCGAGCAACATGTCGATGCCCTCGAGGGTCATCGCGGAGCCGCAGAGCACCGGCGCGATGGTGCCGCTGTGCACGCCGGCATGGATGCCCTTGATGATCTCGTCACGGGTGAACTGTTCGCCCGAGAAGTACTTCTCGAAGAGCTCCTCATCGGTTTCGGCGACCGCTTCGGAAATCGCGGCGGTCAGTCCTTCCAGACGGTGTCCGGTGTCCGGCATCGCGACCTCGGAGGGCTCGCCCTTCTCGTTATATTTGTAGGCCTTGTTATCCACGAGGTTGATGTAGCACTGCACCTTGTGGTTTTCAACCACCGGCACCACGATCGGGCAGACCGACGGGCCAAAGGCGGCTTTCAGCTCCTCAAGGGCTTTATAGAAATCGGCATTTTCCGTATCCATCTCATTGACAAAGAAGAGTTTCGACTTGCCCATTGTCTGCGCGAGCTTATAGGCCTTCTCGGTGCCGACGCTCACGCCGGCGCGCGCGGAAACACAGATCAGCACGCTCTCCGCCGCGCGCACCCCCTCATAGAACCCGGCCGCGAAGTCAAACAGTCCGGGGGTGTCGATCAGGTTGATTTTCACGCTGCCCCAGGCGAAAGGGGCGACCGCGCTTGAGACAGAAACCTTGCGCTTGACTTCCTCGGGGTCGAAGTCGCAGACCGTGTTGCCGTCGGCGGTTTTGCCCAAACGGTCGGTAGCGCCTGCCTTGAACAGCAATGCCTCCGCCAGCGAGGTTTTGCCGCTGCCGCCGTGTCCTGCAATCGCCACGTTTCTGATCTTGCCAGCCAAGTATTGTCTCATAAAATATACACTCCTTTTTATTGCGTAACAATAATCGCGTTAGTCATAATGGATAGAACACCCCTGATGTCCTGAAAACATTATATTGACATTATACAGTTTCTCGTCCACATTCGCAAGCGGATGTGGACGCGGCGGCTGTATAAATAATTGCAAAAATACTATGCAATTTGTACATCTAAGTGTGAAAATCAAAGGGGATGTTCTACATATCCGTAGAACATCCCCGCATTTTACAGGTTTTTCCTATTTCTTGACGACCAATGCCGACACCCAGCTCACCGCCAGCAGCGCCAGATTGAAGAGGATCAGCACCCCATACGAGGCGGACGCCAGCGATCCGGTGAATGCCATGAAGGTCACCAGACCGTACCCGGCGATGATCCCGATGAGCTGCACAATCGTCCCATGCATCACCGAGCCGCGGATCGCCGCAGCCGCTGAAAGCAGCCGGCTCATTCCCCGCAGCCCCCCCGCGTAGCAGCCGTCTGCGTTCACCTTTTCCTTCGGCTGGGAGAGGACCGCATATTCGCTCTGCAGCTTCGCGGGCAGAATGCGCACATGGGTGCGCTTGATCCCAAAGGTGAGCGAAAGCAGCTCCGGCGTCACGTTCGGGTCGGTGGAATTCACAATCAGCGAAACCCCGCGCCGTTCGAGCGAAAGCAGCGTGTCCATCACCTCGGGCGCCGCATTGTAGCTCACGACGAACATCGCGGACAGCTCCCCGGAATTGGCGATGTAGAGCACCTGCCGCCCATCGCGGGCATAACGGCTCTCAAAATCCTTTGAAGGGCAGTCGATCCCATGGCAGCGCATCAGCTCCTGGCTGCCGATCAGCACCCGTTTGCCGTCCACCCACGCGGAAAGGCCCATACCGTCCTCGTATATCAGGCTGTCGACCTTTTTGAGCATCCGCCGGTTGCCGCCGACCATGTTGAGGAACACCCCGGACATGATCCCGTCACAGGAGAGGATCACGCTCGCCGCGTCGAGGATCGCCTCGTCGATCCTCTTTTCCGCGAACACCTTCATCCCGTGCAGCATGACGCTGTCCCCCGCAAAGAGGTCCTTGTCCGAAATGATGACCGCGTTGGTCTCGGAGTAGTCCTCCGCGGCTTCATAACCCGGAATCATCGCCCCATGGCGGGTCAGGCGTTTCGACATCCGCGCGAGCATTACCTGCGGGACAATCGCGCCCGAAAACGGCGCGGTGATACAGACAAGCCCCGCAAACGCGGTGATGGCCGAAGCGGCGTCCTTCGCCAGCACGCCGCTCACAACCGAAACGACCAGCGCCAGCGCCAGCACGATCGGGGAAACCAGACGGCTGAACTGTTCGCTGTAATCGGAGGAGTAGCTGCGGTCGAGAAAGCCGGTGATAAAATCGGTTTTCGCCGTGTAAGCCACCCGGTCGACATCCGCGCCGAGTCCACGGGAAAGTTCCCGCGAAAAGTCGCGGTTGCGCACCTGCAGGAAGGCGTATTTCTCAGCGTCGGAGATGAGGAAGTTGAAGTTGCGCTCCACCCGCCTGATCAGCATCTTTTTTCCGATCAGATTGAAGAACAGGGCAAACAGCGCGACCGGGAAGTACAGGCTCAGGTCGGGGTTGTCAATCAGCGCGTCCGGAATGACCGCCAGCACAATCCCCTGAATCAGTACCGCCAGCACCGCCAGCGCCGCGGGCGAATCGTTGTCCGCGCGCAGCTTCACCAGCGAGAGGATTCCGCCGCCTACAATGTTGCTGCAGACAATCGCGCCCAGCACACATACCACCAGGTTCACGATCAAAAAGAGCCGCATATTCACTTCCGGCGCGATCGCCGTGGGAAGCGGAAGCAGGAAGTTCTTATCGAGCCCCAGCTGCTCCGCGAACGGCAGCACCTTCATCGAAAGCACAAGATAAAACGACAGGATCGACAAAAAGCCCGTCAAAACCAGCCGCACAGTCAAGCCGATACGGATCGATTTGATGTCCTTTGCCACGATCGGCGCGTCCTCCGGCGAGGAGAAATCGTCCTCCGCCGGTTCCTGCTGTCCGAGCAGCTCCTGCGCCGCCATGCTCTGTTTCCATCCGGACTGCTGCACCATCCGGCTCTCCGGCGGCGCTTCGCGGCGCTGCACGCGCCGGTCGGGTGCGGGCGGCTCAAGCTCCTGGGTGTAACCGCTGTCCGGCATTGGGGCTCTGCGCACGCGCGGCAGATCCATTCGGGTCCCGTCCGGGATAGGGATATCCTCCGGCGCCACGCCGAAACCCGGATCGTCCCAAGCGGGTTCTTCCGGTTCGCCGTCATCGAAGCTCGGCAGGGCAAAATCATCCTCCAAAAGCCCGGACGGCGCATCGGCCTGAAACGTAAACCCATCTGCCGGGCCGTCCCGGTAGGCAGGGTCCGGACGTTCCGGTTCGGGCGCCGGCTGCTGCTGGTTCATCCTCCGCGGTTCTTCGGAAGTATCAAAGTCAAAAGCCTGCTGCCGTTTTTCACGCGGCGGCTCCGCCGTCCGGCCCAAAGTCCGATCGCCAAAGCCCTGCCGTGCGCGTGGCTCCTGCGGTTCGCCCACATCGAACGAAAACCGTTCGCGCGCTCCGGCCGCCGGCCGCCCATTCTGCGGGACATCGTCAAATTGCTGCCGGGACACCGGCCGCTGGTAAGGGCTTTCCTGCCGCCGCACCGGCGCGCGGCCTGGATAGCCCGCCGGCCGCGGCGGGCGGCGGGGGCTGTCCCCGTATTCCAAAGACGGGCTCTCCGACCGGCGATCCGGGGCGGGCTGCTGCGGCTGCCTGCCGCCCGGATAAGACGAACGGCGCGCGGCAGGTTCTTCCCGGTGGACGTCGCGCGGCCCGGGACGCGCCTGCCGCGCGGGGCGCGGGGCGCGGGGAGAGTAAGGTTCTTCATCGTATGTACCGCCGCCCTGCACAGGGGGCTGTGAGGAACCGCCTTTCTTGCGGCGGATCTCTTCCAGGATGTCGTCAACATTGTAATCCTGCGGCATGACTGCTTCCACTCCTCAGTAAAGATCGGGTGACACGGACCTTCTGTTCTTCTCTATCCTTCATCGGGTGCGCTGGCGGACCGCCTCATACATGAGGATGCCCGCCGCCACCGAAGCGTTGAGCGAATTGATTTTCCCGCACATCGGCAGCGAGAGGATCCCGTCGCAGTTCTCCCGCACCAGCCGCGAGATGCCGAACCCCTCCGAACCGATCACCAGCGCGAGCGGGCCGGTCAGGTCGACTGTCTCCCAGCGCGCACCGTTCATATCCGCGCCGTAAACCCAGACGCCGCGTTCCTTGAGCTCCTTAATGGCGCTGACCAGGTTGGTAACCCGCGCCACCGGCAGGTGTTCAACCGCGCCGGCGCTGGTACGGCCGACAATTGCTGTGAGACCGACGCTGCCGCGCTTGGGGATCACAATTCCATGCGCCCCGGCCGCTTCAGCGGTGCGGATGATCGCGCCGAGGTTGTGCGGGTCCTCGATCGCATCCGCAATGATGATGAAGGGCGCTTCGTCCCCCGCTTTCGCAAAGATATCCGAAAGGGTGCTGTATTGGTAAGCGGCCGCGCGCGCGACCACACCCTGATGGCTGAGCCCGTTTGAAAGGTTGTCGAGCTTTTTCGCGTCCACCTTTTTGACCGGTACGCCGGCGTCCTTTGCCATTGCGACGATCCGTGAGATCGGCTGGCCCCTGGCGGGCGTATCGTCGCAGATATAGACGCACTCCACCTGCCTGCCTCCCTTGAGCAGCTCAACGACCGCGTTGCGCCCGACGACGGTCAAATCGTCCGTCAGGTCCTGCTTGGGGTTGGAATTTCCCATTTGGCGCTCCTTCCAGCGTGATACAAACCACGACAAAAATATACATTTTGTTTACACATGGTTTATTATAACACATCTGGCAGTATTGTGCCAGTTATTCCGCGCGAATTCCAAAAATATTTGTATTTTTATGCCGAACCCTGTCAAAGCAGGAAAAACATGCAGGCAATCGCTGCCCCCGCAAGCACCCCAAGAGCGATTTTGACCACTTCGGGCAAAGACGATTTTTTCGGCGTATGGCCCGCCGGATTATAATTTATCTGCGCCAGATATTCGCCCGCGCGGGTTTTAAGCTTTGCTTTATCCTCCTCCTGCGCCGCCGGCCGCAGGAATAAAATCGCCTTTTCAAAATAACGGTTGTCTGTATGCACCACTTCGATCACTTTCTGGCTCACACCTTTGAGCATATTTCCCACTCCCATCCTGAATTTCACTGCTTTTTTATTTTAATCTGGAAAGGAGTATTTATTCCCTTGTCAAGTGTCCATTTTATACAAAAAATCCTGCGGCCAGTTTTCAACGAGTTATACTTGAAGTATTATCCTGATGTGGAAAACTTCGCTCTCAAAACAGTTTTATGTGGAAAACTTGGTTGAAAGTGTAGAAAACTCCCTGTTTTCCACGCCTTCTACTTTCTGGAAAAGGGTTGAGAGTGGTTTTCCATGCGAATTTTACTCTGCGCTTACAAATTACCAGGAGTAGATTGTTTCCCAGCGGAAACCGTCTCTTTTTGTACAGCATCACAAAAATTCCAACTATTTTTTTGTTTTATTCCGTGCATTCATCTGTTATACTGGAAAAAAAGATTCTCACTTTTAAGAGGTTCGCTTTATGACTCAAATCACTGCAAATTTTTCCAATTCCTTATGCGAACGCCCGCTTGCAATCGACGGCATTTCCGATTTTGACCTTGCAGAGACGCTCGACTGCGGACAGGCGTTCCGCTGGAATCCCGCTCCGGACGGGAGCTTCACCGGTGTCGCCGCAGGCCGGGCCTGCCGTGTTGCCCGCCGGGGAAACGAGCTGCTGCTCTACGGCGTACCGCAGGAAGATTATGACCGGTTCTGGTTTTCCTATTTCGATCTCGGGCGAAATTATCGTCAAATTAAACAAGAGCTCTCAGCTGATCCGGTGCTGGCCCGCGCCGTGGCCTATGCGCCGGGCATCCGCGTGCTCAACCAGGACCCGTGGGAGGCGCTCGCCTCATTCATCATCAGCCAGAACAACAATGTAAAACGCATCAAAGGGATTATCGAACGGCTCTGCGCGCTCTGCGGCGAACCGATCGAAGGCGGTTTCTACGCCTTCCCCACCCCCGAGGCGCTCGCCGCCCGCACGCCGGAGGACCTCGCGCCGGTACGCGCCGGCTTTCGCGCGCGCTACCTGATTGACGCCGCGCAGAAGGCCGTCTCCCGTCAGATCGATTTGGCCGCGCTGCGAACCCTCCCGCTTCCCGAGGCGCGCGAAATGCTCATGCGGATCACCGGCGTGGGCGTGAAGGTCGCCGAATGCGCGCTGCTTTTTGGCTGCGGACGGGTGGAGTGTTTCCCGGTCGACGTGTGGATCGGCCGGGTGATGCGGCAGCTTTTTCCAGATGGGCTCCCCGCCTGCGCCGCAGGATATGAAGGCATCGCACAGCAGTACCTTTTCCACTATGCGCGCACCTCCGGGATGCTATAAAAAATGGAAAAAGCAGGCCGGTTCCCCCTCCTGCTTTTGTTGACTTTATTCGACAGTGCATTATAATAGGAATCAAACGACACCTTATAACCGATCAGAATTTTTTGGGAAACGGGCGGTGGCTGCAATGACCTTTGCTGATTTCAAACGCATGAAGCCCAAGTATAAACTCCGGTTGCTTGCGGTGATCCTCGTCGCGCTGGCTTTGTTCATCGGGATCCTCTATGCGATTTCGTTCGGATTTTCCGCGCTGCGCACCCAGCTGAGTACCACCAAAATAGACGGCGTGACCGCCGGCAATGTGCTCACCAAACCTGCAATGAATGAAATCCTCACCATTATGAAACAGGAGGACTCCGCCAATATCCTTGTGCTTGACAGCGCGGTCACCATGAACGAAACCGGCGGGGTCACCGGGGTGGGGATGAACTTCGTAAACTTTAAGGACAAGGGCACCGCCGAATACTGGCAGCTTTATGCCGACGGCAAAAAAGCCTGGCTGCGCAAGAACGAAACCAAATATGAAAATCTCAGCAACGCCCTGCGGATGCGCAAGGTCGAATTCAAATCCTATTATCCCGCCCTTTCGCGGATCATTTCGCCCAATCTGCTCAGCTACCTTTCCGAAAAGGCCCCGGTCGGCGCAAGCGGCAGCTACACCTTCACCGACAATTTCGGCGACAACCTGAATCCCGACTACACCGCCAAAATCGACAGCGGCCTTGTCGGGCTGTGGGTTTCGAAGATCGGCTCGGTCAACGAAATCCAGGACAATTTCATTCCGCCCGCCGACTGCGCGCCCACCATCGTTTCGGTCAGCGCGGTCAAAACGGAAAAGGGACTTTTCGGCAGCCGCCGGGTGCTGCAGGACCCGGAAGACAAATACGTCGTCCTGCTGGAGGTCGGCCCGTTCTAAAATAAAAATGAAGGCCGCCGGTGCATTCGTACCGGCGGCCTTTTTCAAACCCGCTTACTCCCGCTGCGCACAGATCAGATCCCCCGTTCGAGCAGGGCGGCGATCACCGTGATATCGTCCTCATGCCCGTCGCTGCGGCGGCATTTGGCCGCGGCGGCAAGCCGTTCAGAAAGCTCTTTCGGGTCGTCGCCCTCAAAGTGCTCGATATCTGATATGATCCACTCGTAGCCGCTTGCGACCGCGCCGTCCGAAACCATGACGATCCAATCGCCGTCCCGCAGGGTGATCGCGTTTCGTTCAAAGCTAACGCCCCCCAGGATACCAACCGGCAGCGAGCTCGACTCCACATAGCCGCCTTTACCGGATTTTCGCAGGAAGGTCGGCGCCGCGCCCGCTTTGTAGAATTCCACTTTGCCGGTGTAGAGATCGATTCCGGTGATATCGATGGTGGCAAGCGATTCGTCCCCGGACTTCACAAGCAGCGCGGAATTGACCAGTTTGAGCGCCGCGTCGAGGCTTACGCCCGCCTCAATCAGCCGCTTCAGAAGTTCGGCGGTCATGGTCGAATCGACCGCCGCCGCTCCCCCGCTGCCCATCCCGTCCGAAAGGATCAGGTTCACATGGCCTGTACGGCTGTCCACATAGCTGTAGCTGTCCCCGCAGAGCCGTGAACTGCTGTTCCCGAGCTGAGTCGCGCCCCACTTCACCGTATAGGTCGCCTTTTCGGTAAACACCAGCGTAGTCAGTGTCTGCACGGCATGCCCGCGCTGGGAAGGCAGGTCAAAATCCCGCCCGCAGATATCTGAAAGGGTCAGCGTGAGCTCGGTCATATCAAGCCGTGTGAGCTTGTAGACCGGAATGGTCATCTCAAGCGTCATGTTGGCCTCCCCGTCCACCACGCAGGAGACCCTGTCCGGAAAAACCTTCATGGTATGCATATATTCCCGCACCTTCCCGGCGGTTGCATTGTCCTGGGTGGCCAGCCCGTCAAGCTCACGGCCCATTGAATCGATCATCAGCGCCATGCCTTCAAACTGATCGGTGACTACTCCGCGCACCTGCGCCACCTTGCGCCGCATGCTTTCCCGCGCTGCAAACTCACAGAACAGCTGGTTGATCCTGCCGTTAAGTTCGGGCAGATGCTGGCAGGCGGCGGAAAAATATTCCGGATAGTCCCCCAGCGTGACTGCGCCTTTGCGCCGCAGGATTGTGATCATATCGTTAAAGATATTGCAGGTATCGGTATATTTTAACTGCCAGCAGGTGGTTTTTCGCGCGCAGCCCCGGCAGATCTGATCCGCGGCGCACTGGTAAACCGAGGAAACGTCGCCGCTCACCAGCCCGGAAAGCTTCTCATTTACCTGCCGGGTGGTATCGGCCACCTCCCGCAGCGCCTGGGAAACATAACCGATCCGGTTGGCAAGCAGCGCCTTGTAGGTTTCCCCCGCGACCGCCTCGCCCTGCGGCGCACGATGCAGGAAAGACTGCACCAGACGCGGCGGAATCAGCATGACGATAACGCCGGCGATGAAGATTTCGACGAGCAGGTTCTGCCCCGCAAACGCGCGGGAAGCAAGCAGTGCGAAAAGGTTTACAAGGATGAACGCCCCCGCCGAAGCCAGCCGTCCAAGCGGCGCAAACACGCCGGCAAGCAGTCCGCCAAAGCCATAGGTGCCCATCAGGAAGGAGTGGCTGCCGCCAAGGATCCCGGCAGCCACCCCGGCGGCGACTCCGGCGATTGCGCCGCCCGCTTCCCGGGCGAACTGCGCGGCGAGCAGGATCACTGTGACGGCGAGGACCCTGCCGATTGAAAGGCCAAAGACGGTCAGGTTGATGAGCGCGAGGATGATGATGCAGAAGGTGATCAGGATGGAGGTGATATCCGTCTGCTTGAGGTTGTCAATGCCAAGGTCAAACGCTTCGATGGTGCGGGAAAAAAAGTATGAGGCACAGCAGGCAAGCATCACTTCGGAAATCCCAAGCACCGCGTCGTAGACGCTGCCGCCGGTCACAAAGGTGATCGCGAGCGAGGGCGTCCCAAGCGACACCGCGCAGATGAGCTGGCGGGAGACCCTTGTCCATTTGGTGAGGCTGGAGGTGGAAAGCCCCCACCGGATAAGGAATACCAGCAGCATGGCGATCACATATTTGATATTGCCCATCACGTCGAATGAGAGCAAGTATCCGAGCGCCGCGCCAAGCGTCGCGGCGGCGGCATATTTGGCTTTCGCGGCCGACGCGAAAGCCACTCCGAACGGCGCGAGGCCCCCCAGCACAAACGCATTCGCGGATACGAACCCGACGAGGATATAGCCCAGATACGCCGCACCCATCCGGTGCGCGCGCAGCGATTGGCGCGCACGTTCCATCAGGGCGATCCCGCCGGGTCTTACGCTGTTTTGCATAATTGTCACCTTTTTCTCATAGGATACTAGGTTATCCATATTGTATAATCCATTGTAGATATGAGCATCTGCATATTTTGTCGCAATCGGGAGGCTGTCCGATTTTTTTGCCTGGCAGTCACAAAATCCATGCCTCCAAAAACGCTCTTGGGGAAGCGATGCGCCGCGCCGCAGCCCATTTTATCCGCATGCGGCGTTGTATCCGGCGCAATTCTGTGTTAAACTCATCATTGATAAATTTTATTCGTGGAGGAAAATCCAGATGTTCAGAGAAATGCGCCGCAAAAAACAACTGTTATCCCCGGAAGAAACCGCCGCCATCCTCAAGCGCGGGACATCCGGCGTGCTCGCGGTAATTGGCGACGGCGGCTATCCCTACGCCGTGCCGCTCAGTTATGTTTACGCGGATTCCAAAATCTATTTCCACTGCGCAAAAACCGGTCACAAGCTGGACGCGATTACAAAAGATGGCCGGGTGTCCTTTTGCGTGATCGATCAGGATCAGGTGGCTCCTGAAAAATACACCACCCTTTTCAGAAGCGCAATCGTCTTTGGAAAGGCCCGCGTTCTCGAGGACGACGCGCAGAAGAGGCGCGCCATCGAAAAGCTCGCGGAAAAGTATTCCCCGGATCAGGGAGAGGGCCGCGGGGAGGAGATCGAACGGCAATTTGCACGGCTGTGCATGGTCGAATTGACGGTCGAACACATGACCGGCAAACAGGCCATCGAACTGACCCCGCCCCAAAGTCATCCGGGCAGTAATTTGTGACCCGCCTGAAACGGCATCCATACCGCAAGGAGAACCCGCATTTTCTCTTTTGATCATCGGTGTCTGGCAGAAACGCCGATTTCACCAGTCGTTTGCACTGCAAACAATTCAGTTGTATCGTGAATAAAACCAGGAAGGTATTACAGAGTGAAAAAAATGACCTGTTTTGTCCCGGGAGTCCTTGCATTGCTGTTTTATTGTGTCATTGGATTTTTCGGAAGCTTTCGTGCCATCAACCCTTTTGCATGGGGGTGTGTTGCGCTGTTGTTCCTTTCAGGGGGCCTTTTGACTCAAAAACAATGGTGGGGCTGCTTTCCAGGCATTTTTGTGGGGGCTGTGTTGATTTATATGAGCACCCAATACACCGGTCAGATCATCAATATTGAAGGGCCGTCCGGAATCATCCTTTGTGTGTTTTATCTGGTTTGTGGTATACGGATTTATCTAAGGAAAGATCGATAGCCTCCACTTATTGGGCAGTCACGATTCTAAAGTGACTGTCTTTGTTTGTCCCGGAAAAGGAAACGAAAAGCAGGCTCCCTGCGTAAAAATTCAAACAGAGGAACCCGCATTCCCGCATTGAAATGCGGCATATCCTGTGGTAAAATGAGGGGTAGTTTGAATCGTGAAAGAATCAGGCCGGACACCCGGCGGAAAGGATCCTATTTATGAACTACCAATTTTCTGACAGGATGGCTGCCATGCAGCCTTCTCTCGTGCGCGAGATTTTAAAGGCGACCGCCAATCCCGCCATCATCCCGTTTGCCGCCGGCAATCCCGCTCCAGACGCTTTTCCGGTGGAGGAAGTTCGCCGCATCACCGCCGGCATCCTGCAGGAGAACCCCATCGGCGCCCTGCAGTATTCGGTGACGGAAGGCTATCCGGCGCTGCGCGAAAAGGTCAAGGAGATGCTCGAAAACCACTATGGCATCCCCACCAAGGACAACGACCTGATCATCATCTCGGGCGCGCAGCAGGGCGCCGACCTTGCGACCAAGGCGCTCGTCAACGAGGGGGACACGGTGCTCTGCGAGGACCCGTCCTTTGTCGGCGTGCTCAACTGCTTCCGCTCCTACCACTGCAACCTCGTGGGCGTCGAGATGGAATCGGACGGCATCAACCTGGAAAAGCTCGAAAAGGCCATGCAGGAACAGCCGAACGTCAAACTGCTCTACCTCATCCCGAATTTTCAGAATCCGACCGGCATCACCACCAGTGAGGCCAAACGGCGGGAAGTTCTGCGGCTCGCCAAAAAATATAATGTCATGATCCTCGAGGACAATCCCTATGGCGACCTGCGGTATTCCGGTACGCCGCTCCCGTCAATCAAATCCTTCGACGACGCGGGCCAGGTCATCTATATCGGCAGTTTCTCGAAGATCCTCGCCCCGGGCATCCGCGTCGGCTTTGTGCTGGCTCCGAAACCGATCATCGAAAAGATGACCGTCGGCAAACAGTGCGCCGATGTCCACACCCCTATTCTCGTGCAGATGATCGCCGAGCGGTTCCTTTCCACCTGCGACCTCGCGGCGCATATCGAGAAGATCCGCAGCCTCTACCGCGGTAAGCTTTCGCTGATGCTCGACGGCATCCAGGCGGAATTCGCGCCGAGCATCGCCTACACCCGTCCAGAGGGCGGTATGTTCCTCTGGTGCACCCTACCCAAAGGCGCGGACATGATCGATTTCTGCAACCGCGGCATCGCGGAAAAGGTCGCGGTCGTGCCTGGCGTAGCGTTTCTGGCAAAAGAAACCGACCCCTGCCGGTCGTTCCGCATGAACTTCACCACTCCAACTGACGAAGGCATCGTCGAAGGCATCAAACGGCTGGGCAAGCTGACCCGCGAACTTTTTTAACCGCACACAGAAAGGTTGTTATTGATGGAAAATACCCAGGTTCAAAAAGAACATAAAAAGATTATCTTTTCGGGCATCCAGCCCACCGGCATCATGACGCTCGGCAACTATCTGGGCGCGGTAAAAAACTGGGTCGCCCTGCAGGATGAATACAACTGCTGTTATTCGATCGTCAACCAGCACGCGATCACCGTTCGGCAGGATGCCAAAGCGCTGCGCGAGAACACGCTGGCCGCCTACGCGCTGATCCTGGCCTGCGGCGTTGACCCGGAAAAATCGATCGCCTTCATCCAGAGCCATGTGAAAACCCACGCGGAACTCTCCTGGGTGCTCTCCTGCTACACCCAGTTCGGCGAGCTTTCCCGCATGACCCAGTTCAAGGATAAATCCCAAAAGCATCCGGAAAACGTCAACGCGGGCCTCTTCACCTATCCGGTGCTGATGGCCGCGGACATCCTGCTTTACCAGGCGGATCTCGTTCCGGTCGGCATCGACCAGAAGCAGCATCTCGAGCTTGCCCGCAACATCGCGCAGCGCTTCAACGGTATCTATGGGAATGTGTTCACCATTCCGGACGGCTACATCCCCAAGACTGCCGCAAAGGTCATGTCGCTGCAGGACCCGACCAAAAAGATGTCCAAATCGGACGACAACCCGAAATCCTTCGTCGCCATCCTTGACAAGCCTGAGACAATTATTAAAAAGTTCAAAAGCGCTGTCACCGATTCGGATGCGCTGGTCGCTTACCGCGACGGCAAGGACGGCATCAACAACCTGATGTCAATCTATTCGGTGGTCACTGGCAAGTCCTACGAGGAAATTGAAAACGAATTTACCGGCAAAGGCTACGGCGACTTCAAAATGGCGGTCGGTGAAGCGGTCGCCGAAACGCTGCGCCCGGTGCGCGAGCGGTTCGACGCTTATATGAAGGATAAAGCATATCTCGAGCAGTGCTACAAAGCGGGCGCAGAACGTGCGCTTGCGCTTTCCCAGCGCACGCTTGACAAGGTCTACAAAAAAATCGGTTTTCTGCCCCGATAAAAACAAAACGGCGGCCCGGGAGATTCCAGGCCGCCGTTTTTAATAAGCGGAAGGATTTGAAAAGATGAACTATGAGTGGATCGACGGTTTCTGCATGAAAATGCACGGTGTGACAAAGGATTACAAACCAGAATGGGATGCAAACCGGTATTTCCTCGGCGGAAAGATGTTCGCCATGATGGCTTCCAATAAGGAAGGCAGGCCGATCTTCACCATGAAATTGGAGCCGCCCTATGGGGAACTCCTGCGCAAGCAGTATCCGGCGGACATCGTGCCCGGTTACTACATGAACAAAGCGCATTGGAACTCGCTGCATCTCGAAGGGACGGTTCCAAACGAGGTTGTGGAGGAAATGCTGCGGGAATCCTATCAGACCATGCTGAAAGCCCTACCGAAAAAGGTGCAGGCCGAGCTTGCAAACGGATAACGGAAACGGTCCATGCGAACGCATGGACCGTTTTTATTTCTTTCTTGGCGGCGGGGTTGGGATGTCGGTCAGGCCGACAAGATAATCCAGGCTGATGTCGTAATAGACCGCCAGCTTGACGGCCAATTCCAGCGGCAACACACGGAGCCCCCGTTCATAGGAGGAATAGGTGTTCCGCGCGACGAATAGGATCTTTGCAATCTCCCGCTGCTTTTTGTCATGATCTTCGCGCAGGTCCCGGATTCTTAGAATCATTTTCATCACCGCGACCAGTATATCATGTGACGGGGATGTTGTGTGGATTTAGGACAATATGTGCCCTCAGAATTTAAGCACCGCTCCTCGTTCCTTTTTTCTTGAAAAAGGAACCGAAAAATCGCTTCAAGTGGCGCTGCGGCGCAAGCCGCGGGGGCGCTGCCCCCGTGACCCCCGCAATTTTTTGAAAAAAATCGAGTAAAACTTTGAAATGAGATTCCGGACAGATAAATGCGGGGAGCGCATAGCGCAGCATTCAGTCCTGAGCTGACCGTTTCATTGGGTGCATAGATGGCGCAGGTTCTGGCAAGGCGCCTGCGGGGTTTCCGAAGGGGCGGCTAGCCCCTTCGGCGTGTTCTTTCGGCCCTTTCTTGCACGAGCAAGAAAGGGCCTCGTGGTGCGCGGCGAAACGCGCAAAAGCGATGGCGCGGCGAAACGCGCATCAATAGAAGAACAGCCGTACCATGAACGCCGACATGATGAACCCCGTCAGATCGGCGGACAACGCCGCCGGGACCGTGTGCCGGGTGTTTTTGATCCCGGCGGCGCCATAATAGAGCGCAATGGTATAGAACGTGGTCTCGGTGGAGCCCTGCATCACGCTCGCAACCCGGCCGATCAAACTGTCCGGGCCGTATGTAGAGATCAGGTCGTTAAAGATTACAAGCGCGCCACTGCCCGAAACTGGCCGCAAAAGCGCCAGCGGCAGCACCTCCCGCGGCAGGCCAAGCAGCCTCCCAAACGGTTCGAGCGCCCAGGTGAGCAGATCGAGTCCGCCGGATACCTTGAACATCCCAACCGCGGTGATCAGTCCCACCAGCGCGGGCAGGATGTTCACCGCGACTTCGAGGCCCTCCTTCGCGCCTTCCACAAAGGTTTCAAAGACCGGGACGCCTTTTACAAAGGCATAGCCGATAATCCCCGCAACGGTCAGCGGGACCATCAGCGTTCCCAAGTTCATCAGCATCCCGTTCATCCCTTCACCTCCAAAACGGCGCGAGCAGCCGCGCCATCACAACCCCTACTGTAATCGATACCGCCGAGGCGATCCACACGGGCGGCAGGATTTCCATCGGCGCGGCAGAACCGTTCTGCATGCGCAGCAGCGCTGTGGTCGTGGGAATGAGCTGGATTGAGGCGGTGTTCAGCACGACCAGCATCGCCATATTGTTGGTTGCGCTGATCCCTGCGTGTTCCTCCTTCGCCATTTCACACATCGCCTTGATACCCAGCGGCGTGGCCGCATTGCCAAGACCGAGCAGATTTGCCACCATATTCATCGAGATGGCGCTGGCCGCCGCTCCGTTCGGATCGAGCCCGCGAAAAAGAATTCTGGTGATGGGTGAAAGCGCTTTACACAAATGTTTCGTAAGACCCGCTTCCTGCGCAACTTTCATCAGCCCACTCCAGAGGCAAAGCATTCCCAGCAACGACAAAACCAGTGTTACCGCGCCTTGGGACTGTTCGAGCACCGCTTGGGAAAGCTGATCGATTCGGCCTGTCAGACAGGCGAACACAAATGAAAAAAGAATCATTCCGCCAAAGATGAGATTCATATCCGCTAACCACCTCGATTATTTATATTACTATTACACAGTTTCTTTGCTTATGTTTGTCCAGATCTCACAATTAGCAAATCTTTACGATCTATTTTATTTACATTTTTCCATTTTTACGATATATTGAAAGAAAGGTTTTACTGGAAAGACCTGCTAACAAAAGTCAAGTAGAAATTTCAGGTTTTGGGAGCAGCGAAAAA
>NZ_QSBX01000026.1:0-40834 GCF_003465835.1 Anaerotruncus sp. AF02-27
TGTAAAGAGGCGGTATCGGTACTTTTGGGACACCCCTATCCCCCATTGGCAAGAATTAAAAAGGCAGGGCAGACTTTCGTCCGCCCTGCCCCGAAGCAGTCAGAAAGAACTTATTTGGAAGCCTTCTTGACAGCGATGGCGCCAGCGCCGGCGAGGGAAGCGATCGCGGCCATAACAGCCATGTTGATCATGTCGCTCGCACCGGTGCCCGGGTTGTTCTTGTCGGAGTTGGAGGAGCCGTTGTTCTGGCCCTCATCGTCCTTGTCGCTGGAGTCCGCTTCGGTCACAACAGTGCCGTCTTTGATCAGCTTGTTGGTGACAACGAAGGTGTCCAGCTTGTTGGTGCGGAAGGACAGGGTGCTCTCATCGCCGTCAAAGGTGGCGTTGAGTTTATAGAGCTTGCCATCCGCATAGCGGTAGGTGTACATCTTGTCGAAATCATCGACGATGTCCTCAACATCCAGCACGACACGGCCGGTTGCGGAGAAGCTCGGACGGCCCGGGAAGTTATAGAACTTGAAGTCCTGGTCGTCGAACTTGGAGAGGATCTCCTTGACGCCCGCGTTGTTCGAGAGCATGTTCTTGGTGGACTCATCGGTCACATTGACGGTGAATTCCCAATCGCTGCCCGCGAGGGTGACGTTCTTGTAGTTGTTGATCTTGGCGATCTTGTTGAACTGGGAAGCGGTGATGACCGGGCGGGAGTTGTCGATCTCGACGACGTCGCCTTCGTCCAGGCCGGTGACATAATCGTGCTCAGCCTCGTCATAACCGTACTGGAACTTCACTTCCTGGGAGAAGACGGACAGGTTGTTCGCCTTGCGGACCAGCTTGACGTTGTATTTGACGTCAACCGGCTTGGTCGGGGTCGCGTCTTTCGCCTCAACATAGAGGTAGTAAACGCCTTTGTAGTCATCGATCTCAAAGGTCTTCATGCCTTTGGTGGAAACCTTGGAGTAGCTGAACTTGTAGGTCTTGAGCAGCTCGTCGGAAACCGGGACGGTCTTGTCGCCGATCTTGACGGTTACCGGGAATTTGTACTCGGTGCCGGGCTCCAGGATATCGTCCAGGGTCGCGCCGGTGTCCTCGTCAGCGCCGAAGTAGAGCACGGAAGGCTCGGCGTTCGGATCAGCCTCCTCTTCGGAAGAGCTGCCTTCGGAAGAAGTGGGCTCGGAAGAGCTTTCCTGGGAAGAGCTGGACTCTTCGGAAGAAGACTCGGAAGAGGACTCTTCGCTCGAGGAGCTGGAGGATTCTTCGGAAGAAGAATCTTCGAGGGTAACGATGGAGTTGGTTTCGTTTTCGATGGAATTTACGTCATCAGCCAGAGCAGTCACGCCGACAGACATGGCGGCGGAAGCGGCGAGCAGTAATGCAAGCACTTTTTTCATGTGGTGTTTCCTCCTGAAAAATAAGTTTTGGTTCGGCGGCCTTACGAGCGGCACGCTTGGAACGAGTCTCAGTATACGGGAGAGTCAACAGATTTTCAAGAGGTTTTTGTTACCAAATTGTAATAATTGTCGTATAATATACACAATAAACTTTCGTTTTATAAATCATAATATGTCAAATATGATAATTCCCAGATATCCACTCTCCTTTTGTCCAACTTCCGCTAATTTTCCTGTCAGCTTTGTGTTCCCTTCCCCTTTTCTTCCCATTTCGTTTTCCAATCCCCGTATTTGGGCTGCTTTTCCAGCACTCGACCTTTCTATATCCGTGGGACCCCCTAAGGGGTCTTCTTTTTGCACATCAAAAAAACACGCCCGGAATCTTCCGGGCGTGTTTTTTAATAATCCATTTTGAACGGCAAGCGGTTGTCCTGCGCATAAGCAGCCAAATCATAAAAAATTGAAAACGCATATTTCGCAAGCGACTGTGCGTCAAATTCAGTACAGGATTCACCGGCCGGAACAAGTTTTCCATCCACAATTTGCGCATCCTGTGGATATCCTTCGCTCTTTTGCCAGGAAACAATCGTTTCCCGGTCGGCCTGCCACATCCCCGCGTTGATTGCATCGAGCTCTCCCAGCAACCCGCCGATGGTACCGATCCGCGCGCTGTCGCCGCAGGGATCAGAATAGTCAAAAGTGATCGCCTGATCCAACGGAATCCACAGTTCCACTCCGGACAGCAGCGACCCGCCGCACTCTTTTGACGCGTGTGCCTTCTGGATGACCGGATCCTCATACCATTTCCAGCCCTTCACAACTGTCTGCGGCATCCGCTCCCCAAGCTGATAGCAGGCCGAACAGAGCACCAGACAGCCATATGCCTCCCAGTCGGGCTTGTTGGTACGATAAGCTTTTTCATTATCCTCGGTCCATGAAACAACCGGTTCCCCCAATGCCTGGGAAAGCCCCGCCACGACTCCGTCTCGCCAGCCGCACATCCCTTCAAGCACCTCTTCGGGAGTTGCCGCGTCCCCTCCGTCCTGTTCATCCGGTCGGATTGTCTGGAAGCCCCAGCCATTTTCTTCCGCAAACTGCTGCGCCTGGGTCTTCCAATTGTGGTTATAGTATCGGGTCAGGGTTCCCGCGTAGATATCCAGTCCCATAGGTCTCCTCCTCTTTAAAATGCAATTTTTAAACTGTCGCCATCCACCGAAACGCCCTTTGAGCGGGTGATCGGCAGCTTCTGCCGCTCGGAAAAACCAATTGTCTCTCCATCCCGCAGAGTGACATTCGATGAAAGCACATAATAGGACACATCGAACAGGAACCCGTACAGATCCGCGGGCGCGGCCCTGCTGCCAAGGACCTCGATTTCGTCTTTGCCAAAGGCTGTCATCCCGTAGGTGTAACCGTTCATCCCGCCCTCGCTTGGATAGATGCCGAAATAGATCCAGTCAAGCACCGGCAGCTCATCCGGGCCGTTTTTCATCTCCTGCGCGGCGGCGCAATAGGCATCCGCCTGGAATACCGTCCCGCTGGTGTAGACGCCGATCGCCCCCGGCTGCCGCGATGCGGCGTCGCAGAGCTTCACCAGCAGCTTTCCCGCTTCGATCGCGCTTTTTTCACCCGGAAGTACCGCCGTCATAATATGCGCCCGATGCTTTTTGACCTCCGCCGCTCCGTCCTTCCACAGAAAGTTGTTCGCGGCGTTGCGTTCCGCTTCACCGTCCGGAATCGGAGCGCAAATCAGGCTCATTGCCGCCATCATGCCATCCACATCAAAGGCCAGGGTGGTCCTGTCCTCCGATGAAGCGGATTTGTCCTCTTTTGGGAAGCGGATACTCCATTCGTTTTCCAGATCCGCGCAGAGCTTTTCAAAATCCCACGCGGTATTCCCGAGCAGGACAAACCCCACGAACGGCCCGGTTTTATCCGCGCCGTCCCGCTGCGCCTCCGGGTCATTTTCCGCGTCCGGGCAGGTCCCGCGGCGTTCCGATTCCTCTTGGGCCCGCTGCATCCAGTATTCGCGGATCATCTCGACCATTGCGGCGGCCTTCTCCTGGGCATCTGCCGGGTCGTAAGGCTCCATCTCACTGAACACGTGGCCGCAGTGCTCGGTTTCGCCCGGTTCATATCCGCCGCAGACCCCCAACAGCCATCTGCCCAGCAGGCTTTTCTTATATTTGAAAATATAGTAGTGCATCTCATGCAGGTCGAACTCCCCCGCGCATTCTATCTTTGCGGGTCTACGGCCAAGCTCATGTTTGTCCGCAAGCCATTCAGTCATCGCCCGCTGCGCTGCAATTCGCTGTCCTTCCATCCTTCGGCTCCTTTCGGTGGTATCCACCCTTGCAAAATACGCACTGCATAAACAGCTGCGTGTTTTGTCATTCTAACACAGACCCGCTATTTTTGCAAAAATTCCCTTTGATCATTTTCCTTCATCTGCAAATGCTAAAACCGAGGTGATGAATATGGGTTCCGAAAAATCCATGCAGGAAGGGGCAAACCAGCCCCGGCAGCAATACACGCTTTCGCCCGCGGACATCAAGCTGCTTTCCGCGCGGTTCGGGCATTCGCAGACCTATCCAAACAGTGTGGTTGGCCTCACGAGCGAACAGATGCGCCAGCTGGCTGAACATTTTACACCGTAAGCAAAACGACGGTTTCGCTTTGCCTTTAAAGTTTCTTCACACATTCTTCTCAGAATGTTTTGATAACCATTAAATCTGTGTCATATCTTTCCTTTATACTTTAAACATCTTAGAAAGCCGCCCTGACTGATGGTCGGAATACCGGATTGGCCAGCGGCGGGACAAACAGCTATCCTCCTCTGGAGGTTTCTATATTTTTTCTTTTTCATCTTTTCTTCTCTTTTTCATTATCCTTCTTTATTTCTTATCCCTCCTTTTAAACAGAGTGCGGCATCTGCCGCGCTCTTTCTTTTTATCGGGATTCCTAAAAAAAGCCTACGCCGGGATAACGGGCCGGAAAGCGGCCACAATAAATCCGGAAAGAATCAAAACGTCAGGCGGTGAAACGGTGGAACAGGAAAAGCTGCAGGAAATTTTGGAGCGCTACGCAAAAATACGCGACACCGGCGGGCAGGAGCTCATCGTGGCGCTGCTTCGTGAAATCCAGGACGCGGAAGGCTATATTCCGGATTCGCTCCATGCGCAGGCTGCCCGGGCAATGCAGGTCTCCCCTGCTGTAATCACGGCGCTTATAAAGCGAATTCCCGGATTCAAAAGCGCGCCCTCCAAATACGCCATCACTGTCTGTACCGGGCCGCGCTGCGCGGCCAAGGGTTCCCGTGAAATCCTGCGCGCCTTTGAAACAATCCTGCATATCCGCGCCGGACAAGCCACATCGGATGGCCTCATCAGCCTGGAAACGCAGAATTGTTTCAAAAAGTGCGGCAGCGCTCCGAACGTCCGGTGCGGCCACACCATCTATACCAGTTTCTCCCCGGATCAGGCGGCTTATCTGATCGCAAAACTGCGGGACAGGCAGCCGGACCGGAACACCTGACAATCCCACAGGAGGTATCCAAATGAGTAAAATCAGTAAAGTGCATGCCCGGCAGATCATCGACAGCCGCGGCAATCCAACCGTTGAAGCGGAAGTGACGCTGGAGGACGGTTCCCGCGGGATGGCGGCCGTACCGAGCGGAGCTTCGACCGGAAAATTTGAAGCGCTCGAGCTGCGCGACAACGACAAGAGCGCCTATCTGGGACGCGGCGTCCTTCGCGCAGTAGAGAATGTAAACACCCGTATCGCATCCGCGGCAGCCGGGATGGACGCTGCGGATTTTGTGGCGGTTGACGAGGCGATGCTTGAACTCGACGGCACTGAAAACAAACACAGCCTCGGCGCGAACGCGATCCTCGCGGTGAGCCTTGCCGCAGCAAAAGCAGCCGCCGCATCGCAGCCCGCGCCGCTTTTCCGCTTTCTTGGCGGTGAAGATGCTGTCACACTTCCGGTTCCGATGATGAATATTTTAAACGGCGGCGCACACGCTTCCAACAATATCGATATCCAGGAATTCATGATCATGCCGGCCGGCGCCAAATCCTTCTCCGAGGGTCTGCGCTGGTGTGCGGAAATTTATCACACGCTGGCGCGGCTTTTGAAGGAAAAGGGGCTTTCCACCGCTGTTGGGGACGAAGGTGGATTCGCCCCCGACCTTGCGGGCAACGAAGCCGCGCTCGATTTTATCCTGCAGGCAATCGGGCAGGCCGGTTACCGGCCGGGGGAGGATATCCTGCTCGCAATCGACGCTGCCGCCAGCGAATGGGCGGTGGAGGGCGGCTACTGCCAGCCAAAGAGCAAACGCGCTTTTACAACCGGCGAACTGATCCAATACTGGGCCCAGCTTACCGAACGATACCCCATTGTTTCGCTGGAGGATCCGCTCGGGGAGGAAGACTGGGCAGGCTGGAAGGAGCTGACCAAGCAGATTGGCAGCCGGGTCCAGCTGGTTGGGGACGACCTTTTTGTCACCAATGCCGCACGCCTCTCCCACGGCATCCGCAACGGCTGCGCAAATGCCATCCTGATTAAACTCAACCAGATCGGCTCCCTTTCCGAAACGCTGGAAACGATCCGCATCGCGCACGAAGCAGGCTATGCTGCGATCGTTTCCCATCGTTCCGGTGAAACCGAGGACACCACCATCGCGGATCTCGCAGTCGCGGTAAACGCGGGCCAGATCAAGACCGGCGCTCCCTGCCGCAGCGAGCGAGCCGCGAAATATAACCGTCTGCTGCGCATTGAGGAGCGCCTTTCCCAATCGGCTGTCTATCCGGGCCGGGCCTGTTTCAAATTTGGATAAGCTCTCGCTGGCGGGCCGGTAAATCCGGCCCGCTTTTTGTCAGGATCCCAAATTTGAGGGATGCTTGAGGATTCCACTCCATCCAAACTTTCCCGGCTCCTTTTCTTTATGATATAATGGTTTTGTGTAATACGGACCATAATAGCTTCGTGTGATGCGATCTGCGCCGGGCGTTTCAGCCCCGGTTTAACATACGAAAAAGGGGAGTCATAATGTACCGGGTTCTGATGGTGGACGATGATCCTTCCATTCTGGAGGTCAACCGGAAATACTTTAATTCCAAGGGGTACGATGTCTGCTGCGCGGCAAACGCGCGCGACGCCTTTGCGATCACCCGGACCGCGCAGCTCGACTGTATTGTGCTGGACGTCGATCTGCCTGATCTGGACGGGTTTGAACTTTGCGACCGCATCCGGGAAATCAGCGATCTGCCGATCATTTTCCTCTCCGCCTATACGCAGCAGCAAAGCCGCGTACGCGGGCTTTC
The DNA here is from genome assembly GCF_003465835.1 of Anaerotruncus sp. AF02-27. Lineage (NCBI taxonomy): Bacteria > Bacillati > Bacillota > Clostridia > Eubacteriales > Oscillospiraceae > Anaerotruncus > Anaerotruncus sp. AF02-27. The sequence goes on from NZ_QSBX01000026.1 coordinate 6,713, forward strand.
TGTCGGTGGGGACGACTATATCTGCAAGCCGTACGATCTTGAGGAACTTGAATTGCGCTGCCGTATCCGCATCCAGCGCAGGCTCGGCGTGGAGGACAAGCAGGTGATGCAGTTTCCCGGGCTTACGATTGATATCGGCCGCCGGATCGCTTTCTGTGGCGATCAGCAGGCAAGACTCACCTCATTAGAGTTCGACATTCTGGCCTTTTTGGCCAAACATCCCGGCCAGGTATTCTCATATGAGCAGATCTATGACCGGGTATGGCGCGCACCAATCAACAGCAGCCTGCACAGCCTGCATGTCTACATGTCCAAAATCCGACAGAACATTTCCATACTCTGCCCGGAATATGAGTATATCCGCACGGTGCGCGGCAAAGGCTATGCGTTTACCCCGCCCAAGGAGGAACCATGATTTGTCGCCGGGAGCATCTTTTTTCCCGGGCGGCATTGGTTGGAGCGCTTCTAGCAGCTTTGCTGTTCTTTTTTTGCGTTTTTCAGCTCGACAACAAATATTCCGAATCCGGTCCACAGGGGGAAAACGGCGTATTCCCCTACTGCGCGGGCCAACTGAGTGAACAGCCCGCCTTTTTGATTGACGGCTGGGAGGTCTGCGCCGGGATCATCCTGCCCGAAGACTTTATAAAACAGGATGTCCAGACGGTTTCCATCGGGCAGTATTCGGATTTTTCCTTTCTGACCGGGTTCCCCTACGGCACGGCGACCTACCGGATCACACTGCGAAACATTGGGGACGCACAAACCATGACCGTTTATCTGCCGGAAGTTTTCTGCGCCGCCAAGGTTTATGTTGACCGCAAGCTGGCTGCACAATCCGGCTCTTTTTCACCTTACCGTCCGTTGGCAAGAGATTTGACCGTTACATTCCCGGCGGATGGAGACACCGAACTGGTTGTACAGGTTGCCAACTACACCCATTACCATGGCGGGCTTTTTTTTATCCCGATGCTCGGCTCACCGGATGTGGTTACCAGAATGGCCGCTATCCGGCTGGCCTTCTATGCCATGCTCTGTTTCGGTTTGCTGGCGGTTTCGCTCTTTTCTACCGCGGTGTGGGTCCTCTTCCGCCATGACCAGCCCACCTTTTGGCTGGGAGCGCTCAGCTTCGCGTATACGCTGACCGTTTCATATCCCTTTCTGCAGCTGGCACGCGTCCCTGTCGTCCGGATGCGTTATGCGCTCGAGGACGCCGCAGCTTCGGCCATGATCTTTTGCGCGGTCTGTTTTGTATCGATCCTGTCGGATGTCTGCCAGAAAAAATTCTACAGGACGTTGGTTCTGCCGGTCTGCGGCGGCTTCCTGCTTATGAGTGCAGTCGCGCCGTTATGGGTGCTGCCGCATCTCCCAGGATTCCTTCCATTCTATGATGCGCTCATCACTTTTTACGAGCTGACCGCTGCCGCCTATCTGGTGATATGCGCATTCCGGGCGGAATGTACCGGGCGGCTTCTCATGCTGACCGGCAGCGTCTTTTTCGGAACTACCCTTTTCTGCGCGGCTCTGAGCGCCGGCATCTATGAGCCGGCACAGTTTGCCTGGCCGCGCGAATACGGCGGATTTGTACTGGTCCTGATCTTCGGTATACTGATGGTGCGCCGGAACCGGCAAATTTTCCTGGAAAATGAACGGCTGACCAGCCATCTTCAGGAGGAGGTCGCTCACAAAACCCAAGGGCTTTCCACCCTGCTTGCCGAACGCAAGCAGTTTCTCTCTGACGTCACGCATGATCTGAAAATACCAATCACCTCGGTGCGCAATTATATACGGATGATCGAGCTCAGCGGCGCGCCGGTCGACGGCAAAATTCGAAGCAGCCTCGATGCGATCAGCATCAAATTTGAAGATATGAATACACGGATTGGGGATCTCCAGCGATTCACCGCGGAAGATGAAGCGCCGCTCGAAATGCGCCCGATATGCCTGAATGAGCTGCTTGCCGATTATCATCGGCTGAACAGGCCCGATGTGGAGGTAACTGGAGCGGATTTTCTGCTGCACCTGCCGGTCCGGCAATATTTTATCCGTGGCGACCGCGACCGGCTCTGCCGGCTGCTGGAAAATCTGGTCTACAATGCCGTCAGCTTTGTCGGCGAAGGCGATTCCATTTCCCTTTCACTGGAAGGCAGCCGGACAACGGCGGTTATCAAGATTTCGGATACCGGCCCAGGTATTCCTGAATCGGCCCTCCCGAACCTGTTCAAGCGGTTTTACAGCACCCGGCCGGAAGGCGGCGGCCGCGGGCTTGGACTTTTCATTGCAAAGTCGATTGCGCTCGAACATGGCGGGGACATTTCCGTAACCTCCACAGAAGGCAAAGGCACTACATTCTCAATCTGTTTTCCTCTGGAACCTGACCGGTGACAAAAAAGCCGGCGTGCTTAGAGCACGCCGGCTTTTCGTTTATTTGTGTCCTGTCCACAGCTTTTTCAGGCCGGCACGCAGTGCCGGACAGTTGACCGCAACAGCCACGCCGCAGATCAGCAACAGGAGAACCGCCGTCCCACCCACAGTGTCCCTAGCCTGCTCTTCCCTGGACAAACCCGGCGCTTGCGCTCCGGTTTGCACCGCTTCCGTTTCATCCGGCATGGAATCCGCAGGCACGGAGCGGGCCTGTTCCGGATCAACGGATCGCGGCTCATCGGACGCGCGCAGATCCGAAACAGACGGCCCGGCTCCACCTGCCGCGGCCGCGATGACAATATCCTGCGCGTACATCGGAAATGCCGTCCCCATCACCTGCAGGACTGCAAAGACAGCCATGAAAAAAGCTACCGGCCGAATGCGGTGCATCGGGTTTCCTCCCAACCAAAATTGTTTTCTTGGTCCTGCGCGGTGTTGGCTCCAACTTTACGGCCGCACCAGAGCATTGATGGTACGGATACTTTTCAGGAAGCTTTCCCCATTCCCGCGCTTGATCCGCAGGCTGCTCACCAGTACACACCCAGCCGGAACCGATTCTCCGCCTTCCGGCGGGACAAAATTGAACGGCTGATGAATGACATACGGTTCCCCTTCGTAAGCACCGAGATACATCACAATGTGGCCGCGCATCTCCAGCAGAGCGCCCGCGGGCATACTGAGGATTTCCGCGGTCTTTTCCGCATCCGACAGCTCAGCGGCGGGGATGCGCCTGCCCGCGACCGCCGCCTGATTGTTTGCATTTCGGGGCAGATCGATTCCAAAACAGCGATAGACATCCAGCACATATCCGGAGCAGTCGCGGGCATTCCAAAGGTTGCTCCAGCCATAGCGCTCCCCAAGCAGCTTAAAGCAGAGCTCCACCAGATTGCGCTGGGTATATGGCAAAAAACCAACCGAAACATCCAGATTATATGGGACGCGCACCGGCGTGAGGATGAGCCCGCCGTCCGGCCCGCGCACCGGAAACTGCACCACGTGGCTGGTCACTGTTGAAAAGCCGTCGATTTCGGCAGGCTTTTTTGCAATAAGCGGCAGACGGGTCCCCATTGTCAATTCCCTGCGCGATACCGCCGGATTTTCCAGGCTGTAATCAAGCAAAACCCGATTTCCAGTAACTACCAGACAGTTTTGGGGATTTCCAAACGAAAGCCAGTCGTCCCGGCCGGTGAAAGCGATCTCCGAAGCGGCAACCCATCCGAGATAATTGTAAGCCTGGACCAGCAGCCATTCCTCATCGGTGGAAACATGCAGCACCGCCACGCGTTCGCCGGTTTTCAGCACAGTCTCGCAGTTGAGGTCAAAGTTCACGTCATCCTGCAGGTCATAGGAAACGTCATAGGTAGGCCAAGTTCGAAGCTGCGCCTCCCCGGTAACCACGCCCCAACGCACGGCATTCTGCTCCTGCACCGCGATTTCGTTCCGGTTTTGCATAAGGGCCGCGTAATATTCCGGGCCAAGCTGCCGGGAGCCGATATAGCGCGGCTCCTTTGGGATTTCATACGCCCGGATCCTGGCGAGCAGTTCGTCCCGCGTCAGGGTTTCGGGATATTTTTCCAGATTGGCGCAGGCTGTGTCCGGCGTCTGCGGGATCATCTGATTGAATTCCGCAATTTCCTGCGGGGTAAGCAGGACTTCATCCGGATTCGGTATCCTTGCAATCCAGAACGCAGGATCATTCATTTCCAGATAGGCATCCGCAAAAGTCTTTTCGCCCTGCACGCCGGGAGTCTGGCTCGGCTCGGAAGGAGAAACAGCCGCCTGCTGGGAACTGCCGGCGGATTCCGCCGGCTCGGACGGCTGAACGTCAGAATTTCCGGGAGAACATCCGCCTATCAGCAGCAGGGCGGCCATCAAAAGTGCCTGTCGTTTCATCCGGTACCTCCTCTTTTTCTGTATAGTTATTTTAATAATAACATATATGTTTTCTTTTTGCAGTTATCCCTCCCAACAAACCTTCCTTTTCTTGGAAAATGAGCAAATATTGAGAATCCGTCCAAACGAAAAGCCACTCCTGATACACCGGAAACTGTGCCCTCCGGAATGATATCCGGGATGATTGCAGAGGATTTTTATACTATTTTAACAAATAACGCTTCGTTTCTAAGTGCACATTAACGAACCATATGATATTCTAAAGCCACAAAGAAAAGATACCAACACCAATTAAAAAACAAAAGGAGTTATCATTATGGGAACTTATGTATTATACAGAATCTGCATGGCCATTTCGGTTGTCATCCTGACTGCGCTTGTTTTGAACGGCGCCAAGCTGATCCACAAGATCTATCGAAGCTATTTTCTCCAGCACACCACTGGGCCGAACCTGCCGGGTTCTTCTGAAAAACTTCCGGCTCACCGGGCCGCGTAAATCCCAAGCTTTTCCTCTTCATATCCTTTTCATGGGGCCCGCCGCCGTGCGGGTCCCTTTTTTCTGGCCATCAGCCGGCCGTGAGGAAAAGCAGCCAAAACCCCCGCCGGAAGATTCCCGGCGGGGGATAGGCCCGCATTTAAAACATCCGGTTTTTCAGGACGCCTGCCAGCGTAAACAGTAGGAACATCACAATGTTCGCAACCACGATGGTCGCGCCAGCGGGTGTGGAAAAAGCAAACGACCCAAGCATCCCGCCAAAAAAGCAGATTACCGAAACAGCGGCCGCGGTGACTACCACGCCTTTAAAACTGCGGCAGACACGCATGGCGGTGAGCGCGGGAAAAATGATGAGGCTTGATATGAGCATCGCGCCCATAATCCGCATACCAACCACGATGGTCACAGCGGTCAGCAAGGCGATCAGCATATTGTAGATCCTCGCGTTGGTGCCGGTGGCCTGCGCGAACGCCTCGTCAAAGGTCACCGCAAAAATCTTATTATAAAAGAGTACGAACAGCACCAGCACAAATGCCGAAAGCACCAGCGACAGGAACACATCCCCTTTGCTCATCGCAAGGATGCTGCCGAACAGATAGCCGTTTACATCGGCATTCATTCCGGAGGTGAGCGAGGTGACAATCACGCCGATTGCCAGCGCGCTCGAAGCGATAAGCCCGATGGCCGCGTCGCCCTTGATTTTACTCTGTTCGCTGAGGCGCAGAAGCAGGAATGCCGCAAGGATCACCACCGGCGTGGAAACGGCCAGTGGTGCGACATTCAACGCCATCGCAACCGACAGCGCGCCAAAGCCCACATGCGAAAGCCCATCCCCAATCATCGAATAGCGCTTGAGGACTAAGCTCACCCCCAGCAGCGCCGCACAAAGCGCGACCAGTGTGCCCACGATGACCGCGCGGGTAAGAAAACCATACGAAAAAAGTCCGCGGACCAGCTCAATCATGGCAGTCACCTCCCAGAAAACGGCGGCAGATGTCGCTCTTCAGATACTCCGCGGACGATCCGTAGAACCGGACTGTCGTATCCATGTGCAGGATCTTGCCCGCATTATGGACCGAACAGTTGATGTCATGCGAAACCATGATAACCGTCACGCCATCCTGGTTGAGGGCGCGCAGCAGCGTGTACATATCCGCCGTCACAACCGGGTCGAGCCCGGTGACCGGCTCGTCAAGCAGCAGCAGCTTCTCGGTCGCGCAAAGCGCCCGTGCCAAAAGCACCCGCTGCTGCTGGCCGCCCGAAAGGTCGCGGTAAGATTTTCGGCTAAGGCCGCCGATCCCAAGCCGCTCGATGTTCTGCGCCGCAATTCTGCGTTCCTTCTCGGAATAAAACGGGCGCAGACCCCGCCGGTTGAGGCATCCGGACAGCACAACCTCCCGGACCGAAGCCGGAAAGTCCCGCTGGACGACCGTCTGCTGCGGCAGATAGCCGATCCGATCGCGGGTAAGCCCGCCGCCAAAGGTGATCGTTCCGGCACTGGGCTGCATCAGGCCGAGCAGCCCTTTGAGCAGGGTGCTTTTTCCGGACCCGTTTTCACCAACAATACAGACGTAGTCGCCTTCCTCGATATCAAAACTGACATTTTCGACCGCCAACTGGTTTTCATAGCGCATGCTGACGTTTTTACAGGAGATGAGCGTCATCCGTTGAGTCCCTCCTTCAGGTTTTCGGCATTCTGCCGCATCAGCGACAGATAAGTAGCGCCTTCCCGCAGTTCATCCCGCGACACATTGTGGCAGGAATGCAGAAGCAGCATCTTTGCGCCTGTTTCCTCGGAAATGGCCCGCGCCACTTTCGGGTCGGTCAGTTCCTCGTAGTAAATGACCGGAATCCGCTCCCTTCCAATCGTGTCAATGATCCGCGCCAGTACCTGCGCGCTCGGTTCAGTCTCATGAGAACAGGAATCGAACGCCGCCGTGTAGTCAAGCCCATACCGCTCGGCAAAATAATGCAGCGCGAACCGCCCGCCAAAGACGATCTCCCTGCGTTTTCCATGAGAAACAATTTCGGAAAATTCCCGGTCGAGCGCTGCAAGAGCTTCAAGATAGTCCCGTTCGTTCCCGCGGTAAAAGGCTTCGCCTTCCGGGTCCGCCGCGCAGAGCGCATCCGCGAGGTTTTGCACCATCTGCCGCGCGTTCACCGGGTCGGTCCAGATGTGCGGATCATATCCGCCGTGCCCATGATCCGCGTGGGCGGCATGCTCCGTCTCGGTTTCGCCCGCGTGGTCATGGTCCTCCGGGTCGAGCACGATGCCCGTGGAAATGTCGAGCACATCGCCGCCCATCTCCACACCGTCCAAAATATTCTGCGCCCACGGTTCCATATACTGCCCGGTGTATACGAACAGGTCCGCGTTTGCGATTTTGATGATATCAGCCGGCGTCGGTTCATAAGAATGACTCTCCACGCCAGGGGGAAGCAGCAACGTGACTTCCGCCCGTTCCCCGGCAAGCTGCCGGGCAAAATCGTACTGCGGAAACAGGGTTGTCACGATCCTCAGCCGTCCGGCCACCGGTTCTTCCGGAGCCGCGCATCCGGCGGCGGATGCCGCCAGCGCGGCTGAAAGCAGCGCTGCGCAAATTTTTTTCAAGAACTGCATGATCTACCTCTTAAGCTTTTTGTGCGCAGGACTCACAGAACCCATAAAGCACCGTCTTTGTGTTATCAATGGTGAAATGATGATGCTCCAGAACATGCCGCGCGACCTCGTCGAGATAGTCGCACTCAACATGGATGAGCCTGCCGCATCCGATGCATTTGAGATGGAAATGTTCCCGGCAGGCTGTGCCTTCCCCGGCATACTGGTAGCAGGCCCCCACGCCTTCTTCCAAAAAGTACCTGCGCACCGCGCCCTGCACGACCAGCCGGTCGAGGCAGCGGTAGACGGTGGAGCGCCCGACCGGTGAACCCTGTCCACGCAGGTAATCCACCACCTCGTCGACGCTCAAATGCCGTTCACGATTGGCTACCAAAAACTGTTCTATCAATTCCCGCTGCCGTGTCCGGTATCCGCCTGAGCCTTCCATAGCGCTCCCTCCAATTTGAATTTGAATTTCAATTTCAAATTTTACGCGCAGTTTTTCACTTTGTCAAGCGGATTCTGCACTTTTCCCACGTGGAATATACATTTTCCCCAAATGAAAACGGGCCCACAAGCTTTGTGGGCCCGCTGAAGGGGCTGCCGCATAGGAAAAATTATGCTTTTCCGGCGTCGGAAACAGCTTCCCGCGCCGCTTCCAAGATTTCCTTTTTCACCTGCGGATCGATCCTGCGCGGGATCGGCTGCGGCATCGCCACATAAAATCCCTGCAGGTAATCCACGCCGCTGCGCACCAGCGTCTCCATCTCGGCATGGGTCTCGACCCCTTCCGCAATCACCTTGATCCCACGCGCTTTGGAATAGGAGATGAGGTTTTGCAGGATATTCTGACGGTTTACGTCACTGTCAATGTTGCGCACGATCGAGATATCGATTTTTACAAAATCCGGGCTGATCGAAAGCAGCGCCACATCACTGTTATAGCCGGTTCCAAAATCATCCAGCGCGATCTTGGCATACCAGCGCCGGGCCATCTCCCGTTTGCAGCGGGTGCAATCCTCTCCGGATTTCTCCTCTTCGGTGAACTCCACGACCACACGCGGCAGCATCGGCGCGTATTTGTCCTGCACCGTTTTGATATCCGTCTCGTTGAGGATCTGGTTCGCGATCGAGTTGATAAACAGACAGGTTTTCGGGTCGACACAGGTAAGCTTGCTGAAGCATTCCAGGCTTTTGCGCCATGTGAGCCGTTCGATACTGTAAAGCTTCGATTGGCTTTTTGCAAGCGCCAGAATTTCCAATGGGGATTTGATGGTCGGCAGAGTCGACCGCATCAGCGCCTCGTAACCAAAAATCTCACCGTTTCTCGCGTCGACAATCGGTTGGAAATGATAGGTCACTAGCTCTCCGTCAATCAGGCGGTTGAGCTCCTCCTTGTTGTGCAGCAGATAGGAATCGCGGTTGTAGCTCTCCATGTCAAACTCGTTGAATTCGCCCTTGGTGGTGTTCTTGACCTTATACATGGCAAAGTCCGCATATTTGATCAGCATCTCGTACGAACCGGAATCGTCCGGATACCAGGCAATCCCTGCGGATGCGCGCACCCTGAATACTTCATTGTCCGGCAGCGGGAACTCGGTGGACTGAATGCCGTTATGAATCCCCGCGATCACTCCGCGGACTTCTTCACGGGAATGGTATCCATATAGGAACACATAGAATTCGTCGCCCGACATGCGCGAAACCAGCGCATGGTATGGGGTGTGGCGTTTGAGGGCATTGGCCATACAGCGGATGTATTCGTCACCGTAATCGTGCCCATAACTGTCGTTGATGAATTTGAGGTTATCCAGGTCGAGCATGATCAGCGCGCCGATCCCCAGTTCCTGCGGATTTTCAAAGTGCTTGGACAGCTCGGTGGTAAAAGCGCGGCGATTGAGCAGGTTGGTCAACAGGTCATAGTCGCGTTCCCGTTCAATCTTGCGCCGTTCGAGCACCTCCTGGGTGATGTCGCTCACAACGCCCATGGCTTTTCCGTTTTCCTCAACGACCTTCAGGCGCACCCAATGCGTCCCTTTCACCTCATTATAAAGCCGCAGAATCCTCGTTTGTCCGCCATCCCGGCGTTCCTCCACCCGATCCCCCATTGCGGCTATCAGGTTCTGGAATTCTACAGAATCGATCGTGCCATCCTGCGCAAGCTCCGCCCGGATATCGAGCAGCACGAAAAAACGCTCCGTACAGTAAACCCGTCCAGTATCCGGCAGATACTCAAACGCTCCGATCGGGACGCCGGCTATATCAATAATTTGAGAAAGACGGTTTGCCGCCTGCACGACACGATCGCTGAGCGATTCGATCGCGCCGGCGAGCTCGTCGACTTCATAAATATTGATCTTTTCGAGCTGGAGCGGCTTCAGCGGATCGCTTTCCCGCACCTGCCGCACCATCCGGATGACCGGCCGCGCAAGCAGCAGACTGGCAAACCACGCGGCAAGCAGCCCAATCAGGAGCGAAATACCCCAAGTGCCCCAGACCGACCGCGCTACCCCATCCGAAAAGCCGAGCAGCTGTTTGCGCTCAAGGATCCCGATAAGCGCCCAGCGTTCATATTCAAACGGCGTGTTGCTGTTATAAAGGGTGAGGTACTGTACGCATCCGTAGACCGGCTGGTCAGTCCGTTCTGTGGGCAGCAGCTCGTAGCTGTTGCCATAAACCGGCGTCCTGGAGAAACCGACTGAAGGCTCTCCGCCGAACAGATGGGTAAAAGCCGGCCCCGTCGAGAGAACCACATCAAAATTCATATCCTGGCTGTCATCCAAACCGAGCAGATACATTCCCTTTTTATCCGCGTTGATCTCCTGGTAAGGAATCAGTGAACGCAGATAATCAAGGGTGATCTCCACTCCTATCACGCCGTAAATTCCCCCGGTTCCGCTGCGCAGCGGGATCGAATAGGTGATCACTTCGAGCCCGGTTTCATCCAGCCGGAAAGGCCCGCACCAATAGCCCAAGTCCTCCTCCCCAATATCCGGGTGCTTCATCGCAGCCTCAAACGGCTTATGGTAAAAGTCCCAATGCTTCTTGTCCTGCGGGTCAAACTGCATGTGCGCCTGCCATTTGGAATCAAGCGAAATGCCCAGTGCTTTTGTAACGCTTGGCGGCGCATATTCTATGAGCAGGTCTGAATTGTCCGCGAGGTAGGTGGTTGGGTCCATGTCACGAATATAAAGCGCGGTTTTCTGCAGCTTCCCCAGCGCGTCGTATTGGTCCTTTTTCCCTTCGAGAATCAGGAATGCGCCGGTCACGGAATTCTGCCGCATCAGGCCGATCAGCTGATCCGACGCGCCCAGCAGGATCTTGCTTTCCAGCGCGGAGTCCATCCCATGGTAATCCCCACTTCTGCGTTCTCCCGCAATGAACTCGGAAATCGTTCCGCGGATGGCATCCGCCGTCTGTCCCACATTTGACCAACGCTGCACCATTTCGTTTTCCAAGTAATTTTTCCGGTTGATCACCTGTTCGTTCAGGATGTCAAACGCATTATTGTTCAGTTTTTCGATGGTGCCGCCCCATAAAATGTTACCGGAAAAAAGCCCCGCCTGAACGATCATCGCAATCGCCATCGGAAGCAGAATTTTATTCATAATGGAATTCATCCGTTTGTGCGCTTTTTCCATATCATCCATCCACCCCGGAGACTTGTTTCCCCAATCGAGGCATGTCTTACGCGATTGCCTCCCGGACGGCGCTCACCATCTGCTCATACCAGTCTGTGAATTGCGCGTCGGTGGTAAACTCGGCCACGGCGTCCTCATGGGACACTCCCCCGGCAATTCTGTCCAGCACCCGCTGCCGGTCAGCATCCGCCTGTTTCTGCAGGCAGGTTTCCAATACATCCCGCGCGGCAGCCGAACCGCGGAACGCACGTTCGGCATACATTTCATGGGTATGCACCTCTTCAATTGCGACAGCAAAGGTCTTTTCAAGGGTTGGGGTGAACGCATCCCCTTCACTGTGCGCCATCAGAATCTTTTCCATATTGTTCGCCGCTTTTTTGACAGGGAGATATCCGGAGCTGACCGAGAAGCGGATATTGCGCTCCTCCTCGGTAAACCATTTCAGGAAGGTGACCGCGGCCAGCTCGGTCTGCGGATCGGACTTGATCACGGCCATCCCGGCGCCCTGCTGTACCGCGCTGGGCTTTGCGCCGTCAAAAATCGGGGCGGGCATCACGACCGCTTCGATCGGGTAGGATTCCGTATCGGAAAGGGTCACGGTATCCGGGAAGTAGAGCGAACCGGAAGTGGAACCCACTAGGGCAATAATATCTCCGGTTTTAGCGTCGTCCGAGCGAAAGCGTCCATAAGCGCCGAACCAGCCATTGATATAGGGAACGTAATAGTTGTCCCACAAGCGTCGGAAAGCAGCTTCATCCGGCTCAAAAACGACAGCGCCGTCCCTGGTTTCAAAAAGCGGATGACCGGCGGTCTGATAATATCCGATCACCATATAATTGGCCATCGCATCCCGGCCGAAAAATGCTCTGCCGTCGTTTTCAATCTCCGGAGTGAGGCCATCGGTCCAGTTGTAGTAGCTTTGCGCGGCGGCCACCACACCTTCGATTGTCGCAAGGGAATCGAGATCGGCCCCGGTTTCGGCAGCGAATTTATCCCAGTCGGTTTTATTGATCATCATGATTTCGGTGGACTTGGCGGTTGGGAAGATTTTCAGCGAACCGGACGCGTCGAAACGGCCTTCCGCTATGTACCCCTCCACATACTCAGAGAGCTCCTCCGGCGTGATGTAGTCGTCCAGCGCGGCAACCAACCCCGCCTGGTCAAGGTCGTATACCGTGTCGCTGTAGGCGGCAAAGACATCCGGAACTTCTCCCGCTCCAACCTTTTTGTCGGCCGCTTCGTGCACCTTGCGGAACAGATCGTTGACATTGCCTTGGCTGAATGCCTCCACAACGATCCCCTTCTCCTGGCCGACCGTTTCGTTGAACTCGGTGACCAGTTCGTCAAAAGCCATTTTCTGCGGGCCATTATAATAGTGCCAGATTTCGACCGACACCGGATCGTCCGGATTGAGTTCCTGCTGCTGTTGCGCAGCCGGAGCGCCCGAGCAGCCAACTGTCAGAACCGCCGTTGTCAAAAGAGCCGCCAGTAATTTTCCAAAACCGCTTCGTATCATTTCATTTCTCTCCAAACCTTACGGTATTTCGCTGCATAATTTCTTCTATTATACTTCCTTAAGATGCAAATAGCAACGGATGACTTCGATTTTGCCTTTTCCCAAGTCCGGTTATTTTTTTCTATAAAAAGAAACGTTTGTTGCAGCCCGTTTTCAGGTATATTTCACCATCAATATGTAAATTGCACAAATATTAAGAACCATCATCGTCTAAAATGGATTAAGTGCAAAGATATTTTATAAATTTCAAAAGAATATTTTATAGATTCCGGATGTGTTCCTGCCTATAATGATGACAGTGGGCCGAATGAGTTTGGGAGAACCGGTCCCACAGAAAAAAATGAAAAGAAAAATTTAGGAGGAATTTACCGATGAAAAAATCTCTGGCGCTTATCGTTGCGACCCTGATGGTTGCCACGCTGGCTGCTTGCGGTGGCAACAGCACTGCTCCGGCATCTTCTGCCGCACCTGCTTCGTCCGCTGCTCCCGCTTCGTCCGAAGCTGCTTCGTCTGAGGCCGCCTCTTCCGAAGCCGCCGCACCGGCAACCCTCGATGGGTCCGGCATCACCATCGGCGCCTGCATCTACAAATTCGACGACACCTTCATGACCGGCGTGCGCGGCAGCATGGATGATACCGCGAAAGCTCTGGGCGCAACCCTCGAGATTGTGGACTCCCAGAACAAACAGCCGACTCAGAATGACCAGGTCGATACCTACATCACCAAAGGTGTCAACGCCCTGGCAGTAAACCCGGTTGATCTGACCGCTGCCGGCCCGCTGGTTGACAAGGCGATGGCGGAAAACCTGCCGATCGTCTTCCTCAACCGCCAGCCCTCAGAGGACGATATGAACAAGTATGACAAAGCCTGGTACGTCGGCGCGCGCGCCGAGGAATCCGGCACCATGTCCGGCGAGATCATCGTCGACTACTTCAAGGCCAACCCGGACGCCGACAAAAATGGCGACGGTAAAATCCAGTATATCATGCTCCAGGGCGAACAGGGCCATCAGGATGCAACCCTGCGTTCCAAATATTCCATCGAGGCGATTCAGGCCGCCGGTTACGAAGTCGAGGATCTCGGCACCGATACCGCGAACTGGGATAAAGTTCAGGCGACCGACAAAATGAAAGCGTTCATCGCTTCCGCTGGCATCGACAAAATCGAAGCGGTCCTCGCGAACAACGACGACATGGCGCTCGGCGCGATCGAAGCGCTGAAAGCCGAAGGCTACAACACCGGCGATCCCGCGAAGTTCATTCCGGTCGTTGGCGTTGACGCGACCGCCCCGGCTCTGGAATCCATGAGCAAAGGCGAGCTGCTCGGCACCGTTCTCAACGACGCACAGAACCAGGGCAAGGCGACCATCAATGTGGCTGTTGCGGCTGCGCAGGGCCTCGAGATCAGCAAAGATACCGTTGGTTACGATGTCTCCGATGCGGATGGCAACGTGGTCGCGGGCGGCAAATACATCTGGGTCCCGTACGTTAAGGTCACCACCGAAAACTACAAGGACTTCATGTAATCCAAAAAAACATTTTTAAGCGGTAACCAAGGGCGGGGAACGCGAAAGCAAGCGCTTTCCGCGTTTCCCGCCCCTCTTTTTGGCAAAGATCCGGCAACCCCTTGTCCCGCCGCCGGACGGCGGCCAATTTTGAGGAAAGAAGGAGGACGGTAGTGTGGGCGAATATGTGCTGGAAATGAACAACATCACAAAAGTTTTCCCAGGCGTCAAGGCATTGGACGGCGTCACTTTAAAAGTGCGGCCGGGCACCGTGCATGCGCTGATGGGTGAAAACGGCGCCGGAAAATCTACCCTGATGAAGTGTCTCTTCGGCATCTATCACGAAGACGGCGGAGAGATCATTCTTGACGGCAAAAAGGAACTCATCAACACGTCAAAGCAGGCCCTGGATCTCGGGGTTTCGATGATCCATCAGGAGCTGCATCCCATCCGGTTCCGGCCGGTTATGGAAAACATCTGGCTCGGCCGGTTTCCAATGAAAGGGATCGCGGTCGACAAAAAGGAAATGATCCGCAAGACCAAAGAGCTCTTCGAGCAGGTTGACCTCGACATCAACCCGGAAATCATGGCAGGAGAGCTTTCTGCATCCACTTTACAGCTCGTTGAAATCGCACGGGCTGTCAGCTACAACTCGAAAATCATCATCATGGATGAGCCAACCTCATCCCTCACCGACAATGAAACCGAACATCTTTTCAAGATTATCAATAAACTGCGCAGCGAGGGGCGCGCGATCATCTACATCTCCCACAAGATGGAGGAGATCCTGCGCATCTCGGACGAAGTCACCATCATGCGCGACGGCCAATACGTCGGCACCTGGCCGGCAAGCGAGCTGACCACCGACCTCATTATCAACCGCATGGTCGGCCGCGACATGACCAACCGCTTCCCGCCCAAAACACATACCCCGGGCAAAGAAGTGGTGCTCAGCGTCCGCGACCTCTGTTCCCCGCTGCCAAAATCCTTCCAGCATGTCAATTTTGATCTGCACAAGGGTGAAATCCTCGGCATCGGCGGCCTGGTCGGCGCACAGCGCACCGAACTGGTCGAAGCGCTGTTCGGCCTGCGTGACATCGAATCCGGCACCGTGGAAAAGGACGGCCAGCCCTTCAAGGTGAAGTCGGTGCGCGACGCGAAGGAACACGGTATCGCCCTGCTCACCGAGGAACGGCGCGCGACCGGCGTGTTCGGCATCCTCTCGGTACTTGACAACACCGTTATCGCAAGCCAGAAGGATTATGCCAGCCACGGCGTGCTTAAACAGAAAAAACGCGCGGATGCCGCGCAGGATTCCTGCAAGCAGCTGAACGTAAAGACCCCTTCGCTTGAAACCCTCATGCAGAACCTCTCCGGCGGTAACCAGCAGAAAGTCCTGATTGCCCGCTGGCTGCTGACCCACCCGGATATCCTGATTCTGGACGAACCCACGCGCGGCATCGACGTCGGCGCAAAGTATGAAATCTATTCGATCATGCTCGAACTGATCGCACAGGGAAAATCGATCATTATGATCTCTTCCGAAATGCCGGAACTGCTCGGTATGGCGGACCGGGTCATGGTCATGTGCGAAGGACGGGTTTCGGGCTTCCTCGAACCGGATCAGTTCAATCAGGTGGAAGTCATGCGCCTGGCGACACAATTCATTAAATAAGGAAAGTGAGGCAATCGGAATGAACGAAAAAATTATCCCGCGCAGGACCTACTCCTTCGCGTTTATCATCGCTGGCATCGTAATTGCCGCAATCGGAATCGCTTTGAAAATCGCTGATATCACAGGCGGCGGCGCGCTGCGCCAGGTCATCTTCGACCTGCCGTGGCTTCTCATGGGAATCGGCCTGATCGTTGCGATCTACGGCGCGTTCCAGCTGCGCAACGCAGACCGGCTCGGTAAGGAAGTCGTCTTTTCCACCAAAACTGTCAAGGCCTTTCTCACCAACAACGCGATCATTCTCGCGCTGCTCATCCTGGTCATCGTCATCTGCTTTATTGAAACGCGCTTCATGCAGATCCGCGTTGTGCTTGATATCCTGACTCAGTCCTCCACCAAGCTGATCATCGCGCTCGGTATCTGCTTTACCCTTTTGATCGCCGGTACCGACCTTTCCGCCGGCCGCATGGTCGGCCTGGCCGCGGTCATCTCGACTTCGATGCTCCAGACAGTCGATTATGCGAACCGTTTCTATCCCGACCTGCCGCAGCTGCCGATTATCCTGCCGATCATCGCGGCAATCGTCGCCTGCATGCTCTTCGGAACCCTGAACGGCTTCCTCGTCGCGAAATATGATATGCACCCGTTCATTGCAACGCTGGCGGTACAGGTCATGATCTACGGCGCCTGCTCGCTCTACTTCGACATGGAGCCGAATAACTCCCAGCCGATCGGCGGCGTGCGTCCGGACTTTGCGATCATCGGCCAGAAAAAACTGCTCGAAGGCGCCTTTATGATCGACGGCAAACCCTTCCCCGGCGTTTCGATCCTGGTGCCGATCGCACTTATCATCTGTGTAATCATCTGGTTCGTCCTCAATAAGACCGTGTTTGGCAAGAACGTCTACGCAATCGGCGGCAACCGTGAAGCGGCGGTCGTTTCGGGCGTCAACGTCTTCAAAACCATCATGGGCATCTTCATCCTGGCCTCCTGCCTGTACGGCGTGGCAGGCGTGCTCGAAGGCGCGCGCACCGCGGGCGCTACCAACAACTACGGCAACGGTTATGAGCTCGACGCCATCGCGGCGTGCGTCGTCGGCGGCGTGTCCTTAAACGGAGGCGTCGGAAGGGTTGGCGGCATCGTGTCCGGCGTTCTGATCTTCTCAGTCATCCAGTACGGCCTGCAGTTTATCAACGTTTCCCCGATGTGGCAGCAGGTCATCAAAGGGATCATCATCGCGGTCGCGGTTGCGATCGATATGGGCAAATACCGCAAAAAATAAGGCTTGTTCACCCACGGGGGAAACCCTGTGGTTCCAGCACACCGGCGGCCGGGTTCCGAAAGGGGCCCGGCCGCCGTGTTTTTCCCACCCCGCCGGAATTTCGGCAGGCAAAGACTGCCTCTTTTCTTTTCCACTATAAAATGGTACAATAAGCGTGGATTATTGCGCCCCAATTTATGCAGGACGCATCAAAAGGAGGATTCCCGTGGCCCTGTACCGCATTATGCTCGTTGACGACGAAGAGGAGATCCGTGAAGGGATCAAACGCAAAATCGACTGGGAGCAAAACGGCTTTGCGCTGGTCGGCACGGCCGAGAACGGCCAGGAAGCGCTTGAACTGGCAGAAGCGCTCCATCCGGACGTGGTGATGACCGATATCAAGATGCCGTTTATGGACGGGCTCACGCTTGGGCGGCGGCTGACCGAAACGATGCCGGGCATCAAACTGCTCATCTTCTCCGGCTTTGACGATTTCGAGTATGCACAGAAAGCGATCCAGATGGGGGCCGCGGAATATATCCTCAAGCCGATCAACGCGCGGGAACTGACCGCGGTGCTGCAAAAGATCCGCGGCCAGCTCGACGCCCAGTTCGCGGAAAAACGCAACATACAGCGGCTGCGGGAACATTATGCTTCCTCCCTGCCGCTTTTGCGCGAGCAGTTCTACTGCCAGCTTCTGGATGGGCGCGTTTCCGAAGCCCGTATCCGGGAGCAGGCCGAACGTTACGAGATCGATCTCTCCGGAAGCTTTTGGACGGCGGCCATTCTCCAATATGACACCGATTCGGCCGAAAAGACGCCCATTGGCGAACAGGAGCTGATCCCGCTGTCGATCAAGCAGCTGGTCGATGAAAACCTGGGCCGGCGGTGCTGCTTCAAAAGCCTGATGTATAACGATCACATCGCGGTGGTCGCCTCCTTCGACGCACGCTCCCAGGTGCTTTCGCTCATCGACGGCATGAACCAGATTTGCAAGCTGGCCCGGCGTTTTCTGGAGCTCACTGTGACAGTGGGGATCGGCTCCCCGGTGGACAGCCTCGCCGACCTGCATCATGCGGCGGACGGCGCGCGCGGCGCGCTTGACTACCGGGTGCTCATGGGTTCCGGGCGCGCAATCTATATCGACGACATCGAACCCGATCCGGCCGCGCAGCTGCAGTTTGACGAGCAGGATGAGCGCGCCCTGCTTTCCGCCATCAAAATCGGCTCGCCGGACGACATTTCCCGGGCCGTCGAGCAGATGATCGGCTGTTTTCGCGCTTCACGGCTGCCGCTGGGACAGTATCAGCTCTATTTCATGGAAATGATGGCGGAGCTGATCAAGATCATCCGCACCTATCAAATTGACATCACCGAGGTGTTCGGCCCGGATTTCGACGGAAACTTCCATCTCTCGCGGTTCGATTCGCTTGATGCGCTCGGCAGCTGGTTCAATGAAACCTGCCTGAAAATTTCTTCGCTTATCCGGCGTGAGCGCACCAACTCCTCCAAAGCGATTGCTGAACGCGCCAAACAGTTCATCGCGGAAAATTTTGCAAATTTTGACATCTCAGTCGAGATGCTCTGTGACCATCTGCATGTCTCACCCGCTTATTTCTCCACACTGTTCAAAAAGGAAACCGGGATGAGCTTTGTCACCTATCTGACCCAGGTCCGCATGGAGGAAGCGATCAAGCTGCTTTCCACCACCGAGGACAAAACCTATGAAATCTCTCTGAAGGTCGGCTATTCCGAGCCGAACTATTTCAGTTACGTCTTTAAGAAGCAGTTTGGGATGTCCCCGACAAAATACCGCAGCAGCAAAGGAGCAGGCAATGGTTAAAGCGATCCGCGCGCGGATACGCCAGTTTTTCAAAGCGTTCCAGAAAAGAAACATCCAGTACATGATCTCGATCTCGTTTACAATTGTGGCGATCACCGGGATGCTGTTCTTGGGGATGGCTTTATACTTGCGCTTTGCCGCTTCCACGCAGAACATGGTCGAGGAGGACAATAAACGGGTCATCAACCAGGTCAATATGAATATCGACGTCTACCTGCGCAATATGATGCGCATTTCGGACGCGATGTACTACCGGGTTATCAAAAACGCCGACCTGGCATCCGATTCGATTGATCCGGCCATGGACCTGCTTTACGAAACCAACCGTGACCTGCTGGTGAGCATTGTGCTGGTGGACGACGACGGGCAGCTTGTAGCGGCCTCGCCGCTCTCGAAGCTGAAAAAGACCGTCCGCCCGCAGGATCAGGAATGGTTCATCCGCGCGATGGGAAAGATCGAGAACCTGCATTTTTCCGCGCCGCATGTGCAAAATCTGTTTGAGGACCCGGATTTCCGCTACCGGTGGGTGGTCTCCCTCTCCCGCGCTGTCGAACTGACTTTCGACGGGAATGTCCGGCACGGCGTGCTGCTGGTCGACATGAACTTTTCCGGCATTGAACAGCTCTTTAAAAATGTCACGCTCGGTGGGAACGGCTATGTCTATCTCATCGATTCCAATGGGGAGATCATCTACCATCCGCGTCAGCAGCTGATCTTCTCGAACCTCACCACCGAAAACAACCTCACCGCCGCCGGGTATCAGGACGGCAACCATCTGGAAAACTACCAGGGGGACGAACGGGTTGTGACCGTCAAAACGGTCGGTTATACCGGATGGAAAATCGTTGGGGTCACGCCGGTGGACGACATCACCTCCAGCTACTATCATTTCCGCGCCTTTGCGGTGTTCATTCTGTTTTTCACCATCTTCCTGATGATCTTCGCCAACCTCTTCGTTTCCTCACGCATCGCCGATCCCATTAAACGGCTGGAAGCTTCGGTCAAAAAGCTGGAGCAGGGCGATCTCAGCGTCAAGATCGCAATCGGTGGATCGTATGAGATCCAGCATCTGGGCAAGACGATCCGTTCGATGGTGGCGCAGATGCGCAAACTGATGGACGACATCGTCGTCGAGCAGGAATCGAAACGCAAGAGCGAGCTCGACGCGCTGCAAAGCCAAATCAATCCGCATTTCCTTTATAACACGCTCGACTCGATCATCTGGATGATTGAAAACGAACGCTATCCGGAGGCCATCTCGATGGTCACCGCGCTGGCGCGGCTGTTCCGCATCTCGCTGAGCAAGGGCCGCAATATCATCCCGCTTTCAGATGAGCTGGAACATGCCCGCAACTATATGACCATCCAGCAGATGCGCTACAAGAACAAATTCACTTTTAAGATAGACGCCGCGCCCGAAACGCTGCGGCTTTCAACCATCAAACTGATCGTCCAGCCGCTTTTGGAAAACGCCATCTATCACGGGATGGAGTTTATGGACGGTGACGGCGAACTGCTGGTCAAGACCTATTTGCTGGAGGACGGGCTTTATGTGGATGTCATCGACAACGGCTCTGGAATCCCGGCGGAAATCTGCCGCACGCTGCTCACCGACGAGACACGCGTGCGCTCGAAGGGCTCCGGCATCGGCCTGCGCAATGTCCATCAGCGCATCCAGCTCACCTACGGCAAGGACTACGGGCTCACCATCCTGAGCGAACCGGACGTTGGTACCACGGTGCGCATCCGCCTGCCGAAGGTCCCCTTCGATACGCCGGACACGACGAAGGAGGTGACGGGCAGATGACCAGGCGCAGAATTTTGATATTCCTGCTGATCCTCGCGGGCTTTGGGGTATCTTTCCTGATCCTGATGTTCGATATGCTTGGAGAAAAGCGTCCTCCCGAGGTCTACAACATCTCGGTGATCGTACGCGGAAAAAACTCCGACAGCTGGGAAGGAATCAAACAGGGCGCCGACCAGGCGGCGAACGAAATGAATGTGGACCTGAGCTTTATCACCCTTTCGGAAGAAAATGACCTTGACGAACAGATTTTTCTGTTGCACCGCGAGCTGGAAAGCGGCGTTGATGCGATCGTCCTCTCCGCCGCCGATTCCGCCGGACTTGCCCCGGCAGTGGATCAGATTGCGGAAAAAGTGCCGGTAATTTGCATCGAGTCAAATGTCGAAAGCCCCGCGGTCACTTCGTATATCTCGGCCGACAACTACGAGATGGGCGTGCAGCTCGGGGAGGAGATCCTCTCCTCCGGCAACTCGCGCAAGCGGCTCGCGGTGATCAATTCCTCACAGGGCTGCAATAACGTCCAGCAGCGGATGGAAGGGCTGATGAGCATCCTGGGGCCCATCGGCGGCGAAATCGGCCTCTGGACGATCCCAAACAACACTGCCGGGGCTGTCGAGGAGCTCGAACACAGGCTTTCCGAGCGGGATGTAGACGTGGTCGTGACCCTCGATCTCGCGGCGCTCGAGGCGGCTGCACAGGCGGCAGCGAATGAAAAATCCACCTATCTTGACCTGTTTGGTATCGGCGCAACCGGCAAGGTAGCTTCCTTTATTGAGCAGGATGTGATCAGCGCCACCATTGTGCAAAACGAATTTGGCATTGGCTATCTGGGGGTGCAGGCCGCGGTGAAGGCGATCAGAAAGCAGCCTGTCCCGCCGGTCACCACGCTCGAACACCGGGTGATCAACCGTTCTAATATGTATGACATTGACAACCAGCGCCTGCTCTTCCCCTTTGTACGCTGACACCCGACCGAATGAATTCGCAGGAGGTAATCCTATGAAACGACATTGGATGCTGCGTGCCGCCGCCCTTGCGTCGGCCCTCTGCCTGATGGGTACGATTGGCGGATGCACCGGCTCGAAGCCGGATGCGAAGCTGACCCAGATCAAGATCGGCATGACCCTTTATAAGCAGGATGATACCTTCATTGCCACCGTGCGGGATCATTTTGTGGAGGCCGCCAAAGCCCGCGAGGCGGCGGACAACGTAAAGATTTCGGTCAATATCATGGATGCCAAGGGCAACCAGGGAATCCAGAACGATCAGGTGGACAAATTCCTCTCCCAGGGATATGATGTGATCTGTGTCAACGAAGTCGACCGCACCGCAGCGTCGGTTATCATTGACAAGGCCATGGCGGCGGACATTCCGGCAATCTTTTTCAACCGTGAACCGGTCAGTGAGGATATGCAGCGCTGGGATAAGCTCTATTATGTCGGTTCCGATCCGAGCGAATCCGGAATGATGCAGGGCAATATCGTGGTGAATCTTTACGACGCGGATCCAGACGCAGTTGACCGTAACGGCGATAGAAAAATTCAGTATGTGATGCTGGAAGGTGAACCGGGCCATCAGGATGCGGCTATCCGCACCGAATACACCATCAAGACATTACTCGCCTCCAATATCCGCGTGGATAAACTGGCCAACGACACTGCAAACTGGCAGCGCGCGCAGGCCTCCGCCAAGACGGCGCTCTGGATCGAGGAATTCGGCGACGCAATCGAAGTGGTATTCTCAAATAACGACGATATGGCGCTCGGCGCAATCGACGCATACCGGGCGGCCGAAATCCCGCTCCCGGTCATCGTTGGGATCGACGCAACCCCACCCGCGTTAGAGGCTGTGCGCAACGGAACGCTCGCCGGAACAGTGCTCAACGATTCCAAAGGCCAGGCCCAGGCGATCTTCGAGATTGCCTACGCGCTGGCAACCGGTAAAGATCCCGCTGAAACGGTTCCACAGCTTGAAGGCAGATATGTCTGGATGCCGCACCGGATGGTCACCATCGAAAATGTAGAGGACGCTCTTGCAGATTGATTGGCTTTCAGGAAGATTTTTTTCGATTGGGGCTTTACAACGCCCGTCCAAAATGATATAATATCATTCGTGACGGGAGCATAGCTCAGCTGGTTAGAGTGCCTGCATCACACGCAGGAAGTCCAGGGTTCGAGTCCCCGTGTTCCCACCAAACGGCCTTGCAGAAATCTGCAGGGCCGTTTTTCATCTATTTTCTGCCTTTGGGAATTATAGATTAAAAAAATGTCCGGCCGCCCCTCCAGTCACATGTCATTACACCTATCTCTCTTATACAAATTATTTGTGACCGATTTATTTATTCTTACAAATATTGGCATCACCTCTTGAATTTATCTGCTAAAGTATGGTAAGCTATAAGCACTCGGAGCAACGAGAATATTGTTTTCCTGCAAAGATGCCCGCTATTTTGCGGGTATTTTTGCATTTTAACGATTTTTTGCATTTTCTCAAAATTAAAATGTCATTCTTTCATGCTGTCATTTTCACATCCAAATTTTTCAGTCACAGACTCAGTCACACAAATCCAATATTTTTTTAATCTCCGTACGTTTTATGACCTATTTATATGAGCAGCTCCAATGCCACACTGTACGCTGTTATGGAAACGGGTATCAGCCGGGAGCGGGATCACGTTGAAGCAGTCGGAAGGGTACGCTTATATAAAACCATAAAAAAATTTTTTAATCTTGCAATAAACAGATCTCCTGCCGCATTATACGGATGAAAGGCACGTACGGCCAACCAACGTACCAAGACTGAGAGGAGATTAAAATCATGAACACCAACTGTATCCATAAAAAACGGGGAATTCTTTTCGGGCTGCTGGCTGCCGTTTTGTTTGCGGCAGGCGCACTCTATTTTTATCTCACCACTCCGGTGAACTTTCTTGCAATCGACCTCAACCCCAGCATTGAGATTCAAACCAACCGGCTGGATAAGGTGGTTTCCCTAAAAGCGTCCAACGCTGATGCCAAAAAATTGCTCGAAGGCTATAAACTCACCGATCGGGACCTTGACGATGTCATCGAGGATCTGGTCGATCGGATGATCTACTTCGGTTACCTCGATGGAAAAAATGATGATATCCTGATCACTGTGCAAGACAATAAGCTTTCGGCCCCCCTGCTCAAAAAAGTCAACCAGTCCATTCAGGGGTATCTTGACCATCGCAACCTGCAGGTCGGTATCCTGAACCAACTCGTCAAGATCACCGACGACGATCGAACTGTGGCAGAGGAAAGCAAGATCTCCGCCGGAAAGCTCGCCATGATCCGCCGCCTGCTGGACGATAGCGATGACCTGGAAGATATCGCCAAGTTTGCCGATGTTTCGGTTTCCCAGCTGGTCGCCTACGCAAACGAGAATAAAATCGATCTGGGCGATCTTTTGATCGATTGGGACGACGTGGACGATCTGCCTTCCAACCACGCGCCTTCCGATAAAGTCATCAGCCTCGACCGCGCCAAGAAGATCGCGCTCGAGAAAGCCCCCAGCGGCGCCGCGCTTGTGGAAATCTCCCTCGACGATGACGACGACCGGGACGGCCGCGCGCACTGCGAGGGCGAAGTGCGCAAAGGAATCACCGAATATGAGTTTGAAAGCGACGCATCCACCGGAAAGGCCATCAAGTGGGAGGCTGACGAAACGTCCGTTTCCTCTTCATCGAAGGACTACATCTGCCTCGCCCGCGCCAAGAAGATCGCGCTCGAGAAAGCCCCCAGCGGCGCCGCGCTTGAGGAAATCTCCCTCGACGATGACGTCGACCGGGACGGCCGCGCGCACTACGAGGGCGAAGTGCGCAAAGGAAACACCGAATATGAGTTTGAAATCGACGCATACACCGGAAAGGTCATCAAGTGGGAGGCTGACGAAAAGTCCGTTTCCTCTTCATCGAAGGACTACATCAGCCTCGACCGCGCCAAGAAGATCGCGCTCGAGAAAGCCCCCAGCGGCACCGCGCTTGTGGAAATCTCCCTCGACGATGACGCCGACCGGGACGGCCGCGCGCACTACGAGGGCGAAGTGCGCAAAGGAAACACCGAATATGAGTTTGAAATCGACGCATACACCGGAAAGGTCATCAAGTGGGAGGCTGACGAAAAGGCCGTTTCCTCTTCATCGAAGGACTACATCAGCCTCGACCGCGCCAAGAAGATCGCGCTCGAGAAAGCCCCCAGCGGCACCGCGCTTGTGGAAATCTCCCTCGACAACGATGACGACGACTGGGACGACCGCGCGCATTACGAGGGTGAAATGCGCAATGGAAATATCGAATATGAATTCAAGATTGATGCGTACACCGGGGAAATCCTGAAATGGGAAACCGATCGGAATGATGACGATCGGTACGACGATGACCGGTATGGCGACGACGATGACGACGATGACGACGATGACGATGACGACGATGACGATGACGACGATGACGATGACGACGATGACGACAACCGGTACGATGACGATGACGACGGCTGGGACGACTGAAGCACACCTTATAAAAATCAAAAAAGGTTCCCGATGCGGCTGCATCGGGAACCTTTTTTATCTGGCTGTCCGAAAAAGAAGAAAAAAGCGCAAAACGGCATGAATTTTGGGAAAAATACTTGACATTCCCCTTTATGGAAGGTGTACACTGATGGCAAAGAGGTGGGAATCATGAAAATCAATGAAGTGGAACAGCTCGCGGGTATTCCAAAAAAGAATATCCGCTTTTATGAAAAAGAAGGGCTGCTTTCCCCCAGAAGGAACAGTGAAAACGGCTATCGGGATTATTCCGACATAGACGTGTCACGTCTGCGTCAGATCAAGCTGCTGCGTAAGCTTGCGGTCCCGATTGTTGAAATCCGGCAGATGCTTTCCGGCTCCCTCACAATGGCCGACGCTCTGCGCCGCCATCTGATTCTTTTGGAACGGGAAGAAAAAAATATCAAACAAATCCAGCTTTTCTGTTCCCGCCTGCTTGACAGAGAAACGGCGCTTGACACATTGGATGCGGAGAGCTATCTACGGGAAATGGAACAGATGGAACAGGAGGGAGTCAGTTTTATGAACATCGGCAAGCAGGACCGCAAGAAAAAATACATCGCGCCAATCGTTGTAACAGCATTGGTGCTGGGGCTTTTGGGATGGCTACTCGGAATCATTCTCTGGGGTTTCTCTGTCGAGCACGCGCCCATCTTTGTCGTAGCATTGGTCGCCTTGATTCCCATCGCAGTGGGCGTTGGCGCCGTATTGGCACTCATTCAGCGGATCAAAGAAATTCAAGGAGGAGAAGAAGATGCTGCTGGTAAATATTGATTATATCCCAGGGAAGGAATTTGAAGTTCTGGGACTTGTGAAAGGGAATGTCGTCCAGTCGAAAAACTTTGGCAAGGACTTCATGGCCGGGATGAAAACCCTGGTGGGCGGTGAGATCACCGGCTACACCGAAATGCTCAATCAGGCGCGGCAGATCGCCGTCAAACGCATGGTTGACGAAGCCGAAGCGCTTGGCGCGGACGCGGTTCTCAATATGCGCTACGCCTCGTCATCAGTGATGCAGGGCGCGGCCGAGGTCATCGCCTACGGAACCGCTGTCAAATATAAATAATTCCCCTAAAAGCCTCCGCGGCATGCCGCGGAGGCTTTTGACAGGTTATTTGCAGATGACCGAAGCCCCAAACGGCATCAGGGCAAGCTGTGCCATCTTGAAGCACTGTTTGCCAAACGGGATGCCAATAATTGTGATACAGAAAAGGCAGCCGTTGACTGCCGATCCGACAGCAAGCGGAATCCCGCCGAAGATCAGCCACAGGATGTTGAGCAAAAGCGAAACCGCGCCGCCGCCATATTGAACCTCCTTTCCAAAAGGAAAAAAGGCGAGCTGTGCGAATTTAAAGCACTGGGTTCCGACTGGGATTCCCACAATCGTGATACACCACAGAACTCCGGTCGCCAGCCATCCAAGCCCCATCCAGAGTCCCCCAAATAAAAACCAAAGCAGATTTCCAAGGCATCCCATCTCTATCCCTCCTTTTAAAGAAACGATTTAAAGCGCCTTCTGGCTTCAACCGGGAAATCCTGTTCCTCACTCAAGCCATCATCATATCCCCTTTTTCGGTAACCTGCCAGGCATTTCCGTCCCACGCAATCAGATTGCCGTGAAACATCACCGCGCCAAGCGGGCCGCGCCATTTTTCTACGTTGAAGCGGATCTTCCCATCCGTATATGGCTCATCCTCAATTGAAACCAGAATCCCATCCGCAAATCCGCCCGGCCGACCAGATTCCTCCACCGTGAGATAACCTTCCTCCTTCAGCTGCGCATAACTTTTGTCGAGCAGCTCGCAGCCGTAGCTTTCCAGCCCGGCGAACAGAGCCTCCTTTGCAGGCGTGGTCAGATTCTGCATCCCGGCGGTATCGACCGCGATCTTTTTAATCTCGGTATTGAGCGCGGGGTCCTCCTGGTAAATCCAATCGAAAATCACCAGATATGCGTCAACCATACGCTGTTCTTCATCGCTCAGGCTGCCGGTAGTTTGTGAATCCAAACCCGGCGGCATGGAGGAGAAAGCTTGCGTTTCAGATGCGGCCGCGGGTGGAAATGCAGTTTGCGGCGGTGTACCGATCAATACTTTCTTGCCGCATGCGCTCAATAAAAGGCAGGCGCAAATTCCAAGCAACAGGAGATATTGGGAGAAACCGCGTTTCATAGCCACCATTCCTTTTCTCTTGTATTCACCCTATTAGTGCACACAAGATACCCCTTTCACTGCCTTGCCCAGATCTTTTCCTCCCGGTTAAAGTCCGTTTTCCGTCTTCGCGCATAGGATGAAGGAGGGATTCATCCCAAGGAGGCATCAGACATGAATTCTTATCATCAATATAGACATCCTGCCAACCACAATTGCGGCAGCCCCTGCCCGCCACCGGTCCCCCCTTGCCCGGTTCCGCCGCCCCCGCCGTTCATTACAGGGCCCACTGGCCCCACCGGCGCAACAGGGCCGCAGGGACCTATGGGGCTACCTGGGCCGACCGGCCAGACTGGAGCAACCGGGCCGGCCGGCATCGGAATTCCGGGTCCTACTGGTCCGACAGGTCCGCGGGGCGCAACCGGGCCGACTGGGCCTGCTGGCACCGGAACTGGCGGTATCACCGGCCCCACTGGTCCGACTGGAGCCACCGGTGCAATCGGGCCCATGGGGCCCGCCGGTATAACTGGACCCACCGGCGCGACAGGGTTGCCTGGCAAAACCGGGGCAACCGGGCCTACTGGCCCCGCTGGAATTTCCGGCGCAACTGGGCCCCAAGGCAATCCCGGCGCAACCGGTCCGACTGGTATCACCGGCGCAACCGGTCCGACGGGAGGAACCGGGCCATCGGGAATTTTCAACAATGCCTGTGCACAGTTTACCGTTTCTCCTGCCACTTACCGCGACAATGATATGTTCGTATTCGATATCAATATCAAGAACAGCGACTTAATTACCCTGTCACCGGATAAAACGGTTATCATCCTGCAGCCGGGCAATATCTATCTTTTCACTTACGCCATTCAGTCCCGTCTTCCTGAAGGCGGTTATATGCAAATTGTCCCTATAGTTGGTGTTTCAAATGAGATATGGTATTCTTCTTCTGTACAAAGCATCACCGATATGCATCCCATCGCCGCAACGGGCGGCTTTTTGGAATATGCGCCTGTTCAGGTGTATATCCGGCTGAAACTGCGCACTTCTCAGGATATCCCAATCACTGGGAGCTTTTCTATTGTACGCGTCGCTTCAATTAGTTGAAACAATGCGCTTCACATATGTGAAGCGCATTGTTTTTATCTCAATTATTTCATCTTATTTTTTCTTAGGTTATCGGGAATGCTATTTCTGAGGTGATATTATGCCAAACGAAAGCGCTTATTTTATCATTGAAAACCTGAACGGTAAGCACGATCTGAAGGACGTAAAATCGGAGCTTGACCAACTGCACGGTGTTTCATCGGTCAGCGTCAATACCGAACATCATCTGGTAGCAGTCGATTATGACAGTTCCGGCACCTCTTATGACAAAATCGAAAACCGCTTAAACAAGCTGGGGTACCAGATTGCGGCGGATGCCAGCGACATCCACACCCGCTGACATAATACCGCAAAATCCCAGCTTGAGCCATCCGAGCAATCGGATGGCTTTTCTTTTTCAGATACATCCGCCAACACAATTTTTTAAATATCTGTCGAAAAATATATTGACATGATTTTCTTCCCATGATATAATAACTCTTGCAGTCTGCGGGTTGTGTCCAGGCTGTGAATAAATTGGGGGCGTAGCTCAGCTGGGAGAGCGTACGGTTCGCATCCGTAAGGTCGAGAGTTCGATCCTCTTCGTCTCCACCAAGAAGAAGTCCATAACCTATCGGTTATGGACTTCTTCTATTCGATTTCAACATGATATAGATTCGCTTTTCACTTCTGCAAAGACACAATGAACTGCGCAAAACAATAGCCCCCAGGCTTTCTAGGGGCTATTTTCAGGTGAAATTCTTCGATTTTAACAGGATACGCCACTTCACTGGCCATAATAAGCGTTTGCACCGTGTTTTCGATAAAAATGCCTGTCCATCAGCCTCTCATCAAATTGAACATCCGCGTTCATACACAGCGTATGCCAGGCCATCATCGCCACTTCTTCCAGGACCACCGCATTATGAACCGCATTGCCTGCGTCACTCCCCCAAGCGAAAGGGCCGTGTCCAGCAACCAAAACAGCGGGGCACTCCTCCGCGGGACGCTCAGCAAAGACCTCTGCAATGAGTTTTCCAGTGTTGTACTCATATTCCCCTTCGATTTCGCTGCCTTTCATGCACCGGGTCACCGGGATACCGCCGTGGAAATAATCCGCATGGGTCGTACCAAGAGCTGGAATCTCACGCTGCGCCTGAGCAAAGACTGTCGCCCAACGGCTGTGCGTATGTACAATCCCACCAACGTTTTCAAACGCGCGATACAGCGCCAGATGCGTCGGCGCATCGGAGGAGGGCTTCCTTTCGCCCTCCACGCGCGCTCCGGTTTCGAGACTGATGCAGACCATATCCTCCGCCTTCATCCTGTCATAGGGTACGCCGCTGGGCTTTATGACGAAGATTCCGCTCTCCCTGTCCACAGCGCTGGCATTGCCCCATGTAAAGGTAACGAGACCGTGCTTTGGCAGTAGGAGATTTGCCTCAAAAACCTGCTTTTTGAGTTCTTCCAACATCGTCTGTCCCTCTAAAATGTTTATCTTGTGGAGAACAGGAACTGCGTCCTGCTCCTGTGATGTTTGCCCGGCTCGATGATGGCAACGCTGCCATACAGGTCGTGCAGCGAACTGAAAAGCATGGTTTCAAAGCAGATGCCGGCCTGTTTCTGATAGTGGAAACCGCATTTTCCACGAAGGTTGTCTATCATGTTGCCCGTATAAATCATGATGCACGGCATGGTGGTCAGGCATCGCATTTCGATGCCTGATGCGGGGCTGTAAAGGGTACCGGCGTCTTTGATTCTTGCAGACAGGTCAGAAAGGATAAATTTGTGGTCGATGCCGCCGCCCATCTCCTCCATGGACGGGGCGTGCAGGTCGAAAATATCGCCCAGCACACGCTCTTCGTTGAGATCGGTCCCTTCAAAAAGCGGGGCGCGTTCCTCAGTGAGTTGGTTAAAGGAACCCGTCACCGGACAGCGAAGCGTGTGGCTGCGGATATTGCCACTGTCGTGACCATTGAGATTGAAATAACTGTGGTTAGATGGGTTGATCACGGTGCGCCGGTCGGCGGTCATGTCGTAATCGATGGTGAGGCCGTCCTCGTCGAGGGTGTATAAGACCTTTGCGATGACCTCACCGGGATAGCCCTCCTCCCCATCGGGACTGATATAAGTAAACTGTACCTGGTTATCGTCAATGACAGCACCGTCCCACTTGACGCGGGAAAAGCCCTTCACGCCGCCATGCATGTGCATACCGTCGATATGATCCAGCGGATAGTCCCTGCCTTCAAAGTGAAGGGTGCAGTCGGGCATCCGGCTGATCAGGCGTCCGAGAACCGCGCCAAAAAAGGTGGGGTTCTCCTCGTATTCCGCCACCGTGTCGTAACCCAGCACAACATCCCTGAGGTTCCCGCCCTTGTCGGCAACCCACAACCCCTGGATGCATCCCCCAAGTTCAATTAAGGAAACCATACGCTTTTCAGCAGCGCTGATGATAAACTGCCGGACCGCTCTGCCGTCAGCAGTATGGCCAAAGGTTTTTACCGTAACAGACATATTTGTTTCCTTCCTCTCAAATCGCATAGCCGCACAACTGAGGCAGCCAGGTGGATACGGCCGGCACAAAGGTGACCAGGATCAAAGTGGGAAGCCATGCAAACAGGAAGTACATCAAGGTGGGCTTGAGCATCTCCTTCAGCGGAGCGTCAATGATGCGGGAGGAGAAGTAAAGCAGCGGCGCCACAGGAGGAGTGATGTTGCCCATGCCCAGGTTGACTGCCAGGATGGCTGCAAAATGGACGGGGCTGAACCCAAGTTCCCTGATGATGGGGACCAGGATCGGGGTTGCCAGCAGCGTGCCGCTGGTGTCGTCCATCAGCATGCCCAGAACAATCAAAAACAGGTTTATCATAGCTAGAATGCCCCAACGGTTGTCGGTGACGGAATAGAATGCGTTCAGGATAATTTTAGGCAGGTTCACGTCGATGAACATCCGGCTGAGCATCTGCACTGTGATGGTCAGAAGCATGATCGTACCGGTCGATTTGGCGGCTTCAATGAAGCTGTCCTTCATGGCGTTCCAGGTGAGCTTCTTATAGACGATGAAGCCGATGGGGATCGCATACGCGGTGGCAATGGCCGCGGCTTCGGTGGTGGTCGTGATGCCGCCGTATATGCAGCCGAGGATGATAAACGGCATCAGCAGCGCCCAGAAAGGGCCCGGCTGCCCGCTTTCCTTGCGGATGCGCTTTTGCTCAGCGTGAACCTTCTTCAGCTCTTCGCCGGTGAGTGTCTCAATATTGGGGTCCTTGCGAAGCATAAACAGCGTAACCAGAGAAAGCAGGATTGCCAGAATGATCCCAGGAACGGCTCCGGCCAGGAAGCACGCCAAAACCGATGTGGAGCTTGACCATCCGTAAAGGATCATAATCCCGCTCGGCGGGATCAGGATACCGATGACGCCCGCGCTTGCCAGCATAGCCGCCACAAGACCCATCGGATATTTTTTCTCGCGGAGCATCGGACCGATGATGCCGCCGATCGCGGAAAGGGTCGCGCAGGCACTGCCGGAGATCGCCGCAAAGATCGAACACGCGATAATGCCGACAACCGCAAGGCCGCCCTTCAGCTTTCCGACAAGCCTGCTGGCCGCGTTGATAATCTGTTTGCCGATGCCGCCGTAGGCCATGATGGAACCAGCCATAATGAACAGCGGAATAGTCAGCAGGACGATCGAGCTGGTGTTTTTATAACTGAAGGACATGAGCAGCGACAGGCTCGCATCGTTTCCTACGGCAATCAGCATGGCGGTCAGAAAGAAGGACAGCGCGACCGGAACGCCGATTATCAGCAGGGCAAACAGCAATACAATTGCTATGATTAATACAGAACTCATATTATTTACCTCGCTTATTCATTTTCTTCAGCGATCTGCCCTGGCTCTGCGCGGTTGTCTTCCGGGGCCGGGCTGCCTTCACGTAAGGCAATGACCGTTTTCACGATATGCGCAACCGTATAAAGGCAGGACATGCCAAAGGAAATAAGCAGAACGATATGGATATATACCACAGGGAAACGGAAAATGACCGATATCTTGTGGCGCACGATGTCAAAAGTCACAAAGTCATAAGCAAGCCAGGTGAGGAGGACAAAAGCAAAAAGCGAGATCACGAGCCTGACAAGCTTCGCGATGTTCTTGGCTTTCTGTGTCTTGAGCATACTTGTAAAAAGATCCGCGCTTATATGCGAGTCCTCATGGGTGGCAATATAGGCGCCAATAAAATACATCCAGAAGGCGATCGCAAGGATGAGCTCCTCCGCCCCTCTGAAGTCACCATTGAAGAGATATCTCTTAGCGGCCCACCAAATGATCAGGGCGCAAATTACAGCGCTGAGTATAAACGCAATATATTCGCTTACCCTGATAAACATATCATTTATTTTTTTCAGAGTTTTCATTTCGCACATCCCTAACAGGTGGTTTTACTAAGTATGGGACCCATAAAGAGTCCCATACCAGTCAGATTCGTTCGATTATACTGCGTTTGGATCAGGTGTTTGCCTCGATATCAGCAAGCAGTTCGGTGAGGAATTCCTCGCCGTACAGTTCATTGAGCTGCGGCCATACCTTGGCGCGGCAGTCGGCTGCAAATGCTTTCTTCTCCTCATCGGTGAAGTAGACCATTTCATAGCCTTCTTTTTCCTCGTACAGTTTTTTGTACTTCGCATCGTTTTCTTCTGCATTCTTGACCGAGAGCTCCGCTTCCTGGAGAATGATGTCGGTGAAAATCTGCTGCTGTTCCGGAGTCAGCGATTCCCAGGTTTTCATACTTGCGATGTAGTGGCGGGATTCCTGCCAGATGTCATAGTCATAGTAGTGGTCTTCGACATCGAGCCACTGTCCGTAGTGCTGGGAAACCGGGCCGCCGCACCAACCCTGGACAACACCGGTCTGCAGGGAGGTGTAGGTGTCGGAATACGGGATGGAGGACACGTTGAAGCCCAGATTCTCAACCGCGAGAAGCATCGAGTTGTTGGGTGGTACGCGGATGATGGCGCTGCCCTTCGGGGTGCCGGAAGTGTTGGCGTTTTCGATTGCTCCCTGAACGCCGATGCCGCAGTAACCGTCGGCATAAACGCCGAAATACTTGACATTCAGTTCTTCATAGCACTCTTCCAGAACTTTGTCGTAGTAACCGCCCTTACGGAACACAGTCGCGACCTCATCATAGGTGGCGGTCAGGTACGGCAGGGTGCAGGCTGCGATACGAGGATCGTAGTAGTCGGGAACGGAAGTCGCGGTGAAGTCAATGCCGCCCGCCATAATTTCGTCGAAAACAACGGTCCAGTCACCGAGGATGTTGTCCGGATATACCTCGAGGATGATCTCGCCGTTGGTTTTTTCTTCGACATAGGCCTTGATGCGCATTGCGGATTCATAGTCGGGATAGCCTTCAGGGGAGTTCGCGGACCATTTCAGTACGCGGGCATCCGCGCTGGGAGCTGCCGCATCGGGAGCGGACGTGTCAGCCGGCGCCGTGCTGGCTGTGGGGGCCGCGCTGCTGGACGGCGCCGCCTGCTGCTGGCCGCAGCCCACGGCAGACAGTGCCATAATAAGGCAAAGAGCGACTGTCAGGATACGTTTTGTCATTTCCATTTTCCTCCTGTTACAATATATTTGCCTCGGAAGAGTGGCAGCCAGCTACGAGCCGAGGCAT
>NZ_QSBX01000027.1:0-40741 GCF_003465835.1 Anaerotruncus sp. AF02-27
TTTTTCGCTGCTCCCAAAACCTGAAATTTCTACTTGACTTTTGTTAGCAGGTCTTTCCAAGAGTAATGCTGCATTCGACTTCGTTGCCCCAAACGTCCCAGCCTTCGGGAGACTGACGGGCAAAAAGCTCTACGCGGGGAAGGTCTCCCATGAGCCGAACAATGCGTTCCCTCGCTTCATCCGGCTTTTTGGAATGCTCTTCGATGTGGCTGAGGATGACCTGACGCACACCGGCGTCAACTCGCTTCGGGTGTCCCTTCGTGCCAAGGATGCAGATTTCCGCGTTTGCCCTTGTCCAATACCCCATGCCGGTGAAGAGGTCATCGTTCTTGCGGTTTTGCTTCACCCATACAAAAGCCACGGTCTTATAAGAAAAGCCCCATGCCGTCAACACTTCGAGTGCTTCACAGAGGCACGGAAACGTGATCCAGAGAAACAGAGCGCAGTCCTTAGCGGCAAGCTCACCGACAGGAAGTGCCTTGATGTCTTCAATGCACATTGTCGGGTAGTGGCTTTCCGCCGACCGTCCCTGTCCCTTCTTGGAGTAAGTCCGATACGCCCAAGGGGGATCGGCGTAGATGATGCTGTACTTCTTCATGCTGCCGACCTCCTTAGTGCGCATGGAAAATGGATTTTGCGAGGCTTCCGGTCTTGAACAGCGAGAAGCATAGAATGACCGTATACGCTGCCACAGAGAACAGAGCCGAATGAATGTTGTCTGCGATGATCATGCCGTTGATCAGCACTGCATAGATGCCGACGCAGACCATGATGAGAAAGCCCTGAAATGCCAGAGCGAACAAGCCTTTCAGATAGTTCGTGCCGATGCTGCCCCATTCGCGGTTGCTCATGGTTGCGATGGGAATAGGCGCAATGCTCACGGTGCAGTAAATCTCAATCATGCGCCCGTAGAGGATAACCGTAATGAGGATCGCCATGATTTTGAGACACAGGCTGATCAGGAGCGTTTCTATCGACAGTCCGAGCAGTTCTCCGACGCCCATGTTCTCCATGCCGGTACGCATCTGCGCAATCGTCGCGTCAATGTCAATACTGGTGTTGCCGTGAATTACTCCTGCTGCGCCGGAAACCACGTTCTGCCCGATGTCGAATACTGCCATCACGATGTCAAACGTGTGTGTCACGAGATAGATCGCCACAGCCGCCTTGAAAAACCACTTGAAGAACATCCAAGTGTCCATGTCGTGAAGGTTGTTTTTCTCGGTGATCATGGAAATCAGCTCGTAGCACAGAACGAAGGTGATGATGATGCCAGCGATGGGGACTATCACGTTTTCGGATAGTCCCCGGATCATCTGGTACACGCCGCCGTTCCAGCCGGACGGTGTTTGCCCAACTTCGGCGGCAATCGTTCCTACCTTCTCGTTGACATCGGTGAACATATTGGTCAGGTTGCTCTCGATCCATCCGATCAGCATATCCTTGAGAGCCTGTTCGATCTTTTCTAAAATGCTGCCCAATATTTCACCACCCTTCGGTTAAGCTGGGCTTGCCGTGGATTAGCCGAACAAACCGGAGAGCAGGGGGATGAGGGTCGTGCCGATCAGCACCACACCGCCGCCAGCCATGAGCTGTTTTATCCCCAATTAGGTGTAAAACTCTGCTCGATGGCGGGCGGCGGCGTACAAAAAATCTATATGGTGTTTTTAAGAGAACCGTCCCGGCGGGACAGGTCAGGCAGTGACCTGTTCCACCTCTGGGATGGGTTTGAGATTAAAATGAATTTCGATAGAAATGTGTCTTGTTTTATCTTCGTCAATGCGCTCATGCACGACGATTTCTTTGATTAAGCGGTTAAGGGTGGCTGCGTCCAGCTCTGTGATGTTGGCATATTCCTGAATGGCTTCCACCCATTGTTTTGCGTCATTGGCAAGCTGGGCTTCATCGGACAGCCGCTTTCTGCCTTCGGACACTTTTGCTTTAAGCTCCGTCTGCTCGGTCTGTGTCTTTTCCAGCATGGTGTTGAAATTCTGCTCACTGATACGCCCTGCAATCATATCCTCATAAAGCCGCATGACCATTTTATCCAGAACCTCAATCCGTTCCTCGTCCCTTGTAAGGGAGCGTTCCATTGCTTCCCGCTGTTCCCGCTGCTCGGCTTCACAGGTATTAGTCAGGCGGTCGGCAACCGCTTTCCCGTCCATCAGGGCAGCTCTGGCACATTCCCGGATTTTTCGCAGCACATGGCTGTAAAGGGTGTCATAGTCAATCCGGTGCTGGGTGCAGTGGTTCTTTCCAAAGGCATTGTAGGTTTTGCAGGAGTAAATCTGCTGGGGATGTTTTGCGTTTGTGTAGCGTATCGTCAGTGACTTACCACACTCGCCGCATTTTATCAATCCGGCAAACAGGCTGATTTCATTGGTCTGCCCTGGACGCTGGCGGGATTTCAGCTTGTTCTGCACAATGTCAAAGCTCATGCGGTCAATCAGCGGTTCATGCTGTCCCTCCACCACAATCCAGTCCTCCGGCTTCTTTTCTCCAATCGTGCCGATTTTGAAACGGTAGTCTTTTTTCTGGGAAGCAATCGCCCCGGTGTAGACGGGATTCATCAAGAGGTCTTTGATAACGGAGAAGTCCCACATATACCGTCCGTTTTCCGGGTCTTTCTTTTCCCATTTGGTGCGGGTATTGCGAAGCCCCCGTTCCCGGTTCCACCATGTGGGGCAGGGGATTTTTTCTTCCTCCAGCCGTCTGCGGATATAGTTCGGACCATGACCGTTTAGGGCATATCCGAAAATCAGCCGCACAATCGGGGCGGTTTCCTCGTCAATGAGCAGATGGTTTCTGTCCTCTGGGTCTTTCCGATACCCAAAGGGGGCAAGACACCCGGTAAACTGTCCTTTCTGCGCTTTCAGAAGATAAGAGGAATGGACTTTCTTGGAAATATCCTTGCTGTACATCTCGTTCAGGATATTCTTGAACGGGGCAATATCGTTGTTATCCCGCAGGGTGTCGATACCGTCATTCATGGCGATATAGCGGACACCGTTTCTTGGGAAAAAGTCCTCAATCAAATGCCCGGTTTGCAGATAGTTACGCCCCAGTCGGCTGAGGTCTTTCGTGATGACAAGGTTGATCTGCCTGCGCTCAATGGCTCTCAACATTCTCTGTAAATCAGGACGCTCCATGTTAAGACCTGTGAAGCCATCATCCTGATAGACTGCCACAACCTCCCATCCCTGCTTTTCGCAGTATTTTTCCAGCATATCACGCTGGTTTGCGATACTGGCACTTTCGCCTTGCAGGTCATCGTCCTTTGACAGCCTGCAATAGACCGCCGCACGATAGCCCCCGGCAAGTGCCGAACCGATTGTCCTGTATTCCATTTCGTTCATCATAGCCATTTACCCACACAATCCAGACGGTATCTGGCTCTTTTGAACCTCATCTTCATTATACTTCAATTCTTTCTTTTTAGCAAGATATTCTTTTGTATTTGTCTTACCGTATTTCTGGGAAATCAGGCTGACGAACACATCGGTTGCGTCCAACTCCCCGTCAAACACTGTTGTAACATGAATCTCTGTTTTGTTTTTTGCCATAGGCAGTTATCCTCCATACATGAGAATAGCCAGACAGAGGATGTCGGCAACGAAGTCCGGCAACGGGCTTCAAAAGACCTTGCAAACAATCTCAATCTGGCGATGGTTACTATTTATACTTTTCTTTTATTTTTCTGTTGTTTTGGTTGTCATAGGGGAGAAAAGCCGATAGTTTCGGGATTTTCCCCGGCAACCGGCTCGGCAACGGGATAGCAACAGGGGGTGCAACGGGCTGTCATTTTCAGAATGGAAGCTCCATCTGTTCTGTGACCTCCACAAAACCATCCATCGTTTTTTCAGACGGGTTGCCGGAGTCCGTTGCCGGGTTTTCACGCTCCCAGCCCTTTTGTCTGCCATATTCTGAAAACATTCTTGGGTTCGGGAAGTACCGCCAGCGGTCAATGCACTGGTTCATAATCTCGTTGATTTCCCGGATTTCCCATTGTTTCGGCTCGTCAAAGGCATGGTTCAAGGCTTCCTTGTAGAGCTGCTTGGAGCAGACCATGCTCCCGGTGTACTTATCAAGATACGCCTGTATCATCCCGGCTTTGGTGTCCTCCGGCATAAAATCCCGCTGGTGTTCTTTGAGATACCGCTGCATGGCGGGGCTGAAAGCCAGCTTGAACCTGCCGCTTCGGTAAATCTCCATCGCTTCCGCCCACATCTGCTCGATATAGGCTCTGGAAGCAGCTTCGTCCTCCAAAATGTGAACCTCGGCTTGCCCTGGGTACACCATGACGGGGATAAAGCGGCGGTTGCCGGAACGGTCAAGGGGCAGGAAGTCAAGGGCATTGGAAGTGCCGCCAAACACGCACTGACGGGGGCGGTCTGCCGGGTGGGTTTCATAGGGTATCTTATAAACCTCTTTCTGCCGGCTTAAAAATGACTTGATTTCCTCAATGCTCTTGGCATTGGCGGTTGCCATCATTTCCGACATTTCGATAATCCAGTGACCTTGCAGCTTGCGGTACACATTGTCATCGTCCAGCTTCCGCAAATCATCGGAGAACCACTCGTCCCGGACTGCCAGCAGACGGAAGAAGGTGGACTTGCCAGCCCCCTGACCGCCTACCAGACAGAGCATGATTTCAAACTTGCACCCCGGCTGAAAAGCTCGTGAGATTGCACCCAGCAGGAACAGCTTCAACGCTTCATAGGTGTAATCGTCTGCGTCAGCCCCCAGAAAGTGCCGCAGGCAGAAGCGGATTCGCTCTGTCCCGTCCCACACAAGAGTATTGAGATAATCCCGGATGGGATGGTACTTGTTTTCATTCGCCACAATCCCGATGGCATTGTCAATCTTTTTCTCATTGGTAAGCCCATAGGTTTCTTCCAGATAAAGAAGCAGATACTTCATATCCGTATCGTTCAGGGCGGTGCTTTCTCTGTGGAAGCCGATGGGCTTTATGATGTCCTTGCGGTCGGTCAGGATGTTGTATGCAATAGCCCCGGAAAGCAGAGGGTCACGCTGGAATACGGTCAGGCAGTTCCGTATGCTCTGACGGACACCGCCTTTCTCGGTAGTTTCCAGCCCCGCCTTGATTTCCTCAACGCTCTGTGGCGGCTGCATGGCGTTCATGGTGTTTTTTAGTTCTTGCTGCGTCTGCGGCTGCAAGCTCTGCCATTCGCTGTTCAAGCTGTATCACATCCTTTCCGTAGTCCGTAATCAAAGCCGCTTTTTCCGCTGTCTCCCCGAACAGCAGCACATCCAGCAGATATTCCACATGGGCTTGCTTCTGTAAGGCTTCCACAAACCGGGGATGAAAGGCTTCCTCCGGGGAGTGCGGGACATAATCCTTTCTCCATGCCCGAAGCAGATGGAGATAATCGGCAAGGATACGGAAGCAGCGGTTCTTTGCTTCCTGAAACTGTTCCTCCGGGGATTTCTGCCGGGGCTTGGGCTTTTTTTCCTTTCCCGGCGGTTTCCAGTCCTCATAGGAAAGTCCGAAGTCCTGTGCCAGTTGTACGGCGGCTTCCTTCTTTCCCAGCCCATACAGGGCGGCGGCAAAATCAATCACATCCCCATCCGCACCGCAGCCGAAGCAGTGGTAACGCCGATCCAGCTTCATGCTTGGGGTTTTATCGTTATGGAACGGACAGCAAGCCATCCCGTTCCGACCTACATGGATTCCATAATGCTCCGCAGCCTGTCTTGTTGTGACGGACTGCTTCACAGCTTCAAATACATTCAAATCTATCCCTCCTTGAAAATAAGAAAAGCACCTGACATTCTCTGATTGAAAATGCAAGTGCCTGTTAAAGTTCCATATCCTGTTGTCTGTGTTTCGCCTGTGCCGGGGCGGTTCTTTGAGCCTTTTTCTCGTCTGCCTTATCCTGCAAGACTTCCTTGATGGGCTGCTTCTTAGGCGGCTCTTTACTTTCCTCTGTGCCGGGTGTGGCTTTCCGTACCCAGTAGCGGATGTCCCGCAGCTTCTTCAAATCCTCCTGTACCTCGGTCATCGGTACTTTCAGCTCTGCGATTTCGCTGAGAAGTTTTTCCTGCTCCTCTTGCAGCTCCTTTTGGGTACTGTCCTTATCGTCCGGGTGCTTGGCAAGGTAGGCAGCGGCTTTCTCATACCGGGCAACCTCCGGGTGTTCCTGTTTGAATTTCTCCTTTGTTTTCTTGAAAAATATCTTCTGGTACTTCTCATAGAAAGGCTTACATTCCTTGCAGTCTGTTCGGCTGGCAAGAATCCCGTCAATCACTTTGCTGCGGGCTTCCTTTGGCTTCATCTGATTGCGGTAATCTGCGGCTGATTTCCCGGAAGATTCCAGAAATGCTTCTAAATCCTCCACAGTGGAAAGCCCCTTTTGCCGGAGATAGGACAGGGCTTCGCTGACTGCCTTTAAGTCCTGTGAAGTCCCCCGGTTCTGTCCAGCCCTTGTCCAGTCCTTCCGTTCTTCCTTTCGTATCTCCATATACCTCATCAGCAGATTGGGAAGAAGTGTCGCTTCCTCCGCCGCCTTTTGTGCAAGCAGTTCTTTCCGTTTTTCGCCCAGCTCGGTAATCCAGCCTTTGAGGTTTTGGATAAGCTGCCGGATGGACTTCATCAAACTGTTGGCGGCTCTGATTTCCCGGTTCAGGTTGCCGATATTCGTCTGGATTCCACGCTTTTCCATCTGCCGGACAGCAGCCCCCTCATGGACAGTAGGGATAATATCAAGCCCCTGTCTGGCATAGGAACGCAAGTCCACACGCTCCGGGCGGTCATTGGCTTCCAGATAGCGGTTCTGGATGACCTCCCATTCATGCCGCCAGATTTCACAATACTTCTGGTCGTTCCAGTCAACCGTATCCTCCTTATGGCTTTTCCACCTGCCGGACGGAAGTTTTATCCGTTCTCCGCTTTCATCAAGGTCATAAACCTTGCGGCTCTTGGGAAGCCATTTCCCATGTTCGTCCATTGCCCTCATAGTGAGTAAGACATGGGCGTGGGGATTGTGTCCCGGCGGGTGGGGGTCATGGATGGCAAAGTCAACAATCATCCCTTTGGAAACAAACTGCTGTTCACAAAACTCCCGGACAAGGACAGCATACTGGTCGGGCGGTATCTCTCTGGGGATGGTCAGCACCCACCGCCTTGCAAGCTGGGAGTTCCATTGTTTTTCCACCGCTTCGGCGGCGTTCCATAAAGTATTGCGGTCTGCATACTCCGGCGGGGCATTTGCCGGGAGCAGGATTTCATTGTGGACGATACCACGCTTTTCCGGGTAGTGCTTCACTTCCTGATCGTATTCACAGAACAGCTTTTCGCCGCTCTGGTAAGCAGCGGCGGCAACCGCAGACTGCTGTTGGCTTCGCTGCACAATAGAAATTTCGTTGTGTGGACAGGGCATTTCGAGTCCCTCCTTTCCTTGATTTATGGATGGGATGGCGTTTTACCACCTCATTTTGGGCAGAAAAAAAGCAGGCAACCTTTTTCAGATTTCCTGCTTGGTGTGCCGCTTTGTTGGCGGCGGGTATTTAGTTGTAAAAGTTCGGGGCAAGTTGACCCGATGTGTGGGTGGCAAACTGGAAGTTGTCAAAGAGAATTGTTCCAGTATTCCACAGTATTGCCATTCACATCATAGAATGTAATGGTTCCCGCATTTATAGGCAAAACAATCGCAAAAGGTTTATTGCTGTCAATGTCAAGCACTTGAATTGTGTTGCCGTCATCTATTTCAAGCTGTGTTACCTGTTGCTGATTCATAGAAATAAATGCTCGCTCATTATATCCTTCTACAGTGTACTCGGCAATTCCTCTTTGAACCCCCGAAAGTTTTCCACCCCCACGGAAAAAGTATCCAAAGGAAAGACCAGGGCGGTTGACATAGACGGAAAAAGAATGGTCACTCAAATCCTGAGGGTAAGAAATATATGCAGCCATCGTGCTGGAAACGCTTCCATCGACCGTCCAATCATCCTTAATCTTCTGCGACGAACGAATATCTGTCTCCAGCTTAGATGAAGTCACGCCGATCTCATTGTTCGTATAAAGAAAACAAACAAATAAAATACAAACAAGAACAACCCCTATCACAATTTTAAGAAATGTTTTTTTCACGCTATCAAAACTCCTTGTCAACTACCGATTTTCTTAATTCGACAAACCGGTAT
Organism: Anaerotruncus sp. AF02-27; assembly: GCF_003465835.1. Lineage (NCBI taxonomy): Bacteria > Bacillati > Bacillota > Clostridia > Eubacteriales > Oscillospiraceae > Anaerotruncus > Anaerotruncus sp. AF02-27. The sequence continues at coordinate 8,164 of NZ_QSBX01000027.1, forward strand.
TGCTCAATCGTTTTTCTCCGTTAGGAGAATATACAATCCATAAATAAAAAGAACAAGGAATAAAACCGTAGGAATCAATAATCCATTTTCTAAAATACTTACAATCATTCTTCCAGGTGGCGTTACCCATGCAGTTGCTGGATTTTGCATTGCCGCTATTATCATTCCTACAATACCAACAACACCACTTAATGTTAAAAAACCACCTTTTATATTTCTACCCATAATCATTACCTCCTCGTTAAATCCCGATTAGTCGTTGACTTCATTATACTTTATTCGACCGTCAAAGTATAGAGAGATTTTGTAAAACTTGTCGGCTGGGAACAACTTGCAACGCAAGGTGTCCCCAGATGGCAAGTCCACAAAAGGGTAGCTGGCGGTAGCCAGCGCAGGGGAAGCGTAGCGTCCCCTGTTTGATTTGGCGCAGACCATGACTGCGGAAAATCACAGCCCTCCGGCGAGGAGCCTTCGGAGAACGCAATGCACCAACCTCTGGGTGGTGTATAATTGCGCCCTTAGTAAACTAAGGGGTTTCCGGCTTCTCCCGTTCCAGCAGTTTTTTCAATAGTTCCTGCGTGTCCTGCCTGTGAAAAATGAGTTTCAACAACAGCATGACATCATCATCTGTCAGGCGTTCCGGCTCTTGCAGAAAACTTTCCAGCATACCGCCACGAGTACAGAGCCGGTGCGTCCGTTCCTTTCGGGTAAGCTGCTTTAACTGGTGCTTCAATGCCTTTTCATCATTGATGGCTTTCCGCAGTTTCTCTTCGCTTTTCTCCATCTCCCGATTGAGTTTTTCCAGCTTTGAGGTATCAGGCAAGGGCAGCGTCCTCCTTTCCCGGTATCAGCACATAAATCCTATTTGGTTCTCCAACGCCCTGACGCACCCGCATGATAAGTCCGGCGTTTTCCAGTTCATTCAAAGAACGCTTGACCGTCATAGAGCTGCGGGACAGGACTGCGGCAATGGCTGTGACAGGGAAGCAGACAAACAGGATTCCGTTCTCGTCCTCCTGCCCTTTGGATAGCATAGCGTCCAGCATCCGGCAGTACATGACCTTTGCGGTGCTGCTGACTGGAAATCCTGTCAACGCTCTGGGAAATGGCATACAGGGCGGCAGTGGTGTGTCTATCGTCATAAATTCAAAATTCATTCGGTGTGTTCCTCCTTTTTCTTTGCTCGTTTGGATAAATAACGGGGGCAGTCAATCACAACCGCCCGGAAGCTCTGCTTGCACCCATGCTGGCATTTCCGGCATAATTCGTTGTAAGTGACACGCCCCCGGTCATTGAGGTAAAAGGAAAGCTCCTGTTTCCTCTTTTTGCTCATTCTCGGCATATTGCGCTTCCTCCCGTTTTTGTGTATGGTTTCGGGGCGATTTTCGGAAAAATTACAGCCATAGAGCCGCCTAAAATCTCCCGAAGTATCAGCGATAGGGTAGACTATCCCCCTATCAGATTGTCGTGTTTCGGTATCATTTCGGTGTCAGTTCGCCAGTTCTCCCCGGTGTCGTTCCTCCCCTGAATCTCACAGCGGCGTATCGCTCCCTTTGGTACGCTCGTTTCGGTCAGGGTTCCTCCACATCCCTGCCAAAAGTCATGGCACTACATCGCCGGGGAAGCATATCCCACACAGGCTGGTCATTCGATTGGAATAATCCATCGATGAACTACCTGTATCATAGAACATTTTTGTGCCCTGTGCCGTATGTCCACAAAGTAGGAATTAGGAGTAAAAATCAGAAATTTCCACGATTGCGGAAAGTGTGATATAATCCAGTTAAGCGGCAGCAATGAAACCGCCGGAAAGGAGTGTGCGCCCATGAAAGGAGCAACAAGCATACAGGAACGCCTTTGGGAACTCCGCAAGGACAAAGGCTTAAATCTGGAAGAACTATCAAAGCTGACGGGTATTTCCAAATCTGCTCTCGGAAGTTATGAAAAAGAGGATTTTAAGGAAATCAATCATGGCAACCTTATCACGCTGGCAGACTTCTATGGGGTTTCCGTTGATTATCTACTGTGCCGGACAGAGAACAGGGAGCAGATCAACACGTCATTGACGGAGCTGCATTTGAATGATGAGATGGTAGCACTTCTGAAAAGCAGTCGGATTAACAACCGTCTGCTCTGTGAGCTTGCCACACATAAAGATTTTATCAAGTTTCTTGCAGACATTGAGATTTATGTGGACGGGATTGCCACCATGCAGATTCAAAATCTCAATGCACTTGTCGATACCGTCCGGCATGAAATCATTGAACGGTATCGCCCCGGCGAAGATGACCCGCATTTGAAAGTGCTGCAAGCCGCCCATATCAGCGATGATGAGTATTTTAGTCACATGGTTCTGGATGACCTCAACCTCATTATCCGGGATATTCGGGAAGCCCACAAAAAGGACAGTGAGAGTGCACCCCAGACCACCGTTGCCGATGAACTGAAAGAAAATCTGGAAGCGGTCGAAAATTTCAAGGGTAGCCGGGATGAAAAGCTGGTTGTCCTTTACTGCAAGCAACTTGGTATCAACTATAAAAATCTGTCAGATGAAGAATTTCGCTGGCTCATTCGGATTCTCAAAAAATCAAAGAAAATGGGAACGCCTATCAGCCAAAGGAAAAAACGGTAAAGAAAAACCGCTGTTGCATGGTTTGTTAGCTTCCATGTAGCAGCGGTTTTTACTGTGGTTATTCAGTTGAAAATCAGAACGATAAACTGGAAGTTATCGATTTCTTTGTGCGCTGTATCTAACGGACAGCACAATGCTTACTGATGCGGTAATGACCTTTGCAAATACGGCGCTCCACCAAATCGTGATTTGACCGCCAAACACCGGCGGCAGCATCAGCATCAACACCAGCATGATGATGGGTTCGATAAAGGTCAGAACATAGGACAGCACACTTTTTTCGGTTGCGTAGAAAGCCGCCGCGGAAACTCGTGTGATGGCGTCAAACGGAACCGACACAAGGAAGATCGGCATGACCTTTATGACCCCTGCGTTTACCTCGGCAGATGAACCGAACAGTAGTCCAATCTTTCCACGGAGCAGGTAAATCAGAATCGCACTGATTACCGCCAAAACCATGGAAAATTCATACGCCAGCGTTTTGGTTTGTTTGAGCGATTTTTCTTCGCCTGCTCCGTAGAACTGACTCATGAGCGGCTGGCTACCATCACCGACACCCTGCAAAAGAAGATAAACAATGCAGATGATATAGGAGATACAGGCATAGGTGGCGATAGCCTCCTGTCCGCCATAATAAACCGAAAATCGGTTGATGATCACAAGAGAGATATTTGGGGCAAGGGTCAAGCCAAATGGAGCAAGTCCGATTTTTAATATCTGAAATGCCGTTTTCGGGGTATCAACAGGTGCGATTTTCAGAGTGAGGTTCTTTTTGATGGCGCAATACACGAGTGCAACCGCCATGGTAACTCCCTGCCCAATAATGGTCGCCAATGCCGCACCGTACATGCCCCGTCCAAGAACCCACACAAAAGTATAGTCAAGAGCAACATTGGTAGCAAAGCCGCAGATCATAGCGATCATTGCCCACAAAGAACCGCCGTAATTACGCATAAACGGAACCAGTCCGGTGCCGAACACCTGTAAAATCGCTCCAAGGGCAATTACCTTGATATACTCATTTCCCAGAGTAAGCAACTCGCCCGATGCACCAAGGGCAGAAAGGATTTTCTCTGAAGTGAAGAAAACGGTGACAGTCAGGACAGCGCTGAAAAGAAGCATCAGCCATGTTGCACCGGCAACGAACTCCCGTGCTTTTTTCTCATTTCCTGCTGCTTTCAGAATGGAGTATTTGACTGAACCACCCATTCCGATTCCTGTCCCTACGGATTGCAGGACCGCCGTGATGGGATATGCAATGTTGATTGCGGAAAGTCCGGCATCCCCGATTGAGTTGCCTACAAAGAAACCGTCAACGATGGCATACACCCCGGAAAGCGCAAAGGATAACACGGACGGAATCACATACTGAAAGAAAGTCCGCTTGTTATTCACTGCCCAGACCTCCTCTCAGCTCTCTTTCAAAGAGAAGATTGAAAAGGTCAAGAATTTCACACATGGCTTGGAGCCGTTCGTTCCCGATTGTTCTATAAACCTTCTCCTCGGCTTTTCGTAAAGGCGCAATCATTCTGTGGGCGTATACCTGTCCGCTTTCAGTCAAGACGATCCGCTTCTCACGTTTATCGCCCTCGCTGGCCTCCAACAGTAAATAGCCCTTCTTTTGAAGTGCGCTCACGACCGTATGAACCGTCTGTTTTTGCATACCGAAATTCTCTGCGATCTGCTTTTGCGTCAGTTCTCCCATGGATTCCAGCGCATACAGCACCATCATTTCCGGGTATCCGACGCCAAGTACTGAAGCTGCTTTTGTATATAGCGCAGTGCTTTTCGCCCACGCAACGTTAAAATGATTGTTTTCCATAAGTCCTCCTCTTACAAATAGTATTTACAAATACTATTATAGTATATTGTAAGGACTATTGTCAAGGGCGTATGGAGCAAAAAATTCTTATTTGTCATAATCATTCTACCATACCGTTATGAATAAATCATCTCTTGCAAAATAATTTCTTCTGCCCGGTTGTGAATGTTATTGCAACGCCGCACCCATTCCATTTGTTGGGTTCGTTTCAATTCCTCGGTCACGCCCTCGGCATCTTTCATCTGCTCCATGATGGTGTCTAACCGTTCCTGTGCCTGTTCGTTCAGGTCTGCAAGGTATGTCCATAACTCCCCTGTCAAGGTCAAGGTGTTCAATTTGGCTGGGTGGACTTCTCTTAAATACTCCCGGTGCATCCGTCCGTACTTTCCGATAGGGCGGTGTTCCTCCGGCAGCTTCAAATCTGGGATATAGTAATCTCCGACAAGGATATAATCAATTCCGTTTTCCGTTATTCTTGGTTTCAATTCGCTCATGCTCCTTACCTCCTGTGGAAGCAGGCTCGTCTGGTACTAACTCAATCACATCGGTAATCTCACAATTCAGCGTTTCGCAGATACGGGCTAATGTGTCCATGCTGATGTGCTTTCCCTCTTTGCTCATGTTGGCAATCATATTCGTTGTCATACCGGCGGCAAGCCTTAAATCTTCTTTTCTCATATCACGCTCTAACAGTGTGTGCCAGAGTGGTTTATAGCTGATGTGCATATTGTTTTCCTGCCTTTCTATCCATACCACCGGGGCGGCTGCCCCGGCAGGAACTTTTCTCTTATTATAGCATCAATCTTGTGAAATCACAATTTATTCTTGTAGCCTGCCGCTGATACCGTCTGGATTGGTTTTTCCTTTCTTTTTGTTCCCTTTAATTAGCCATGAACTGCTTGATGCCCTGAGACTTGGCGCCGGGGTTGTCGTTGCCGTAGCCTTCCATGAGGTTAACAACACCCCACACTGCGAGACCGGCACCGAGGGCGATAACGAGCGTCTGAAGAACCGTGACAGCCTGATTGATGAAAGCCATAGATTTTCCTCCTTGATTTGAAAAAGATTGGTTGTGTATTTTTGAAAATGGGCATAAAAAAAGAAGCCCCGTCGCTGTTCTGCTTTGGGAGCCATCAGGCTTTACCCACTGCGCAGTGCAGCGACGGGGCTTTAATCCGCTTCGACCTCGCCCATATCATAGAGGTCGAATGTGTCATCGGGCTTGACTACCAGCTTGTGCTGCCGGTATTTCTCGATGTCGAAGGCGTTCCGCTTGTTATAGTCGGAGAGCTGCCGGTACTTTGGATGCTTCGTAATGTCGTATTTGTTACTGAGAAAAGGTCTCACGCCTCGAAGCTGCAAAATACACTTAGCTCCGTCCATGACGGCGATCTCGTCCTGAGACATCAGTTCCTTGCCGGTCTTCTGATAATTCAAGCCATAAGAGTTGTTGTTGGAACGGGTTTCTGAGGTGTTGTAAAGGTCGATTGTCTCCTTGCCCAGCACCTCGCTGATTTCCTTGAGGGTCGATTTTTCTTTTCCGCCGAGGAAAAGGGTGCAGTCGCAGTTGCCCGTGATGGTGTCAGCCGCATCCTTGTAGATGGTCTTGAGCTGAGACTGGGACTGCAAGATGATTGACGCCGAGATTTCCCGGCTTCGGATGGTTGCGATGAGCTTATCAAACTTCGGGATTTGACCGATGTTCGCAAACTCGTCCAGCAGACAGCGAACATGGACGGGAAGCCGTCCGTTGTAAACGTCATCTGCTTTGTCGCAGAGAAGGTTGAAGAGCTGAGAATACATGATCGCCACGACGAAATTGAAGGTGTCATCGGTATCGGAAATAATGACGAACAGCGCCGTCTTCCGGTCTCCGATGGTGTCCAGTTCCATCTCATCGTAGCTCATCAGCTCCCGCAGCTCTGCAATGTCGAAGGGCGCAAGCCTTGCACCGCAGGAAATCAAAATCGACTTGGCGGTTTTGCCCGCCGCCAGCTTGTATTTGCGGTATTGCTTGACCGCAAAGTGGTCAGGGTCGCGGGCTTCCAGCTCGTCGAACATGACATCCACGGGGTTCTTGAAGGTCTCATCGTCCTCTCTGGCTTCTGAGGCATTGATCATTTCGAGCAGGGTAGTAAAGTTTTTCTCGTGGTCTGGTGCCTCATACCAGATGTAGCCGATGAGAGCTGTGTAGTAGAGCTTTTCCGCCTTGACCCAGAAATCTTCGCCGGACTTATCACCATCTCCCTTCGTGTTGACGATGATCGTATTGACCAGCTTGAGGATGTCCTTCTCGCTGCGGATGTAGCTGAACGGGTTGTAGTGCATGGATTTCCGGAAGTTGATGGTGTTCAGCGACTTGATGACGTAGCCGCCCTTTTCAAGCATTTTGCCGCACTCCACCAGCACCGTACCCTTCGGGTCAGTCACAACATAGCTGCTGTGCATCTGCATCAGGTTCGGCTTCACGAAAAAGCGTGTCTTACCTGAGCCGGAACCGCCGATGACAAGGATATTTTTGTTGCGGGCGTATTTCGGCTGCTTCGGGCGGCTGTTCATGGTCAGGAACTCCGTCTGCGTCAAGATGACGTTGTTCGAGAACTCCGGATCCGTGTACGGCTTGATGTCCTCTGGCTTGCCCCAGCGGGCAGAGCCGTACTCTTCGCCCTGCCGGAACTTCTTGCGGTTCTTACCCTTGACGTAAACTGCCAGCTTGAGCAACACACCAGCCGACATACCGATGAGCAGATCGATGGGATGAAAGCTGGGCAGCGGATTTGCAAAGGCAGAACCGAACACGGCAAAGCCGTTTGTCAGCTTGTCGATGAACGCTGTGCCGGGGGCGAGACGAAATACGGCGGCGATCTTATCTGCAAAGTAGAAGGCGAAGACATACGGAAGGTTCAGAAGAACGAGCTTCTTCACATCGGGTTTGTTCACAGCTCCACACCCCGATCCTTGGTTTTGACCTTGACCTTCTCCTTGTGCTGCGCCTTACTCTGAGCTTTCTCCTGATCCAGCTTGTGTCGGATAGACGGCTGTTCCTTCTGCTTGACCGTCTTGGCGGAGAACTCCTTGAAGGCGGCGGTCATGACATCAACGTCCCGTCCCTTGAAGAAGACAAGATAGCTGGGCGGCTCAACGGAAACGTCCTTCTTGAGTGCAAAGTCCAGACCGTATTTACTGGCTGTTCGCTCAAAGGACTTGATGTTACCGTCCGTCACTTCGATGTTGGAGATAGCGGCGTTCTGGCTCATCAGATGCTTGATGGACTGCTTGCCGCGATAGGTTTTGGGCTGCTGCATCTGCTTCTGCGCCTTCTCGATCTCCTGAACGAACTTGTCCAGAGCCTTTTTCAGTACCTCGGCAGAGATTTTGCCGCCCTTGATCATGATTGCAACAACTTTGGTGTTGACTTCATCCTGCATTGCAGTGATACCTCCTTTCCTTGAGATGATTGAGGGGATGCTGCCTCAGCTAAGGCGGCACACCCTTGAGACAGAAGATTTTCATTCGAGCTATCCTCCTTTCCGCCGAGTTATCTGTATTTTCCGAACAGACTTTGCTTTTCGGAAAAAGCGTCCAGATCGTCAATGATGAAGAGATCGCTGCGCCAACGTCCCGGCCACACTGCAAGGATTTTGCTGATGCCAGCCTGTGCGTTTATGTAGGCAGAACGTTTTTCACCAACCGTGGATAACTGGGTAACGGCTCCGTCAGGCGAGACCTCCATGTAGCAGACCTGACCGCAACTATACGGAAAACAACCGGTTTCTTTTGCACTTCTCATATTTATCCTTTCCGAGCATTGCTCAAACAGCTTTTGAGGCTGCAATCGTATGTATGTGTTATTCTGAGGGCTTGTCCTGCCCGTAGAGATCATGGTTGACGAGAGCGGAGTAGTAATTGTCTATCGTGACAGGTGCGTTGTAGAGTGTTGTCAGGATATATGCTCTGATGTTACGAATATCGGAGGGATTCTTTGCCATAGAGTCGATTACATACTCGATGTGACTGTCATTTAGTTTGAGATACCGCGATTTAATCACAGACACGGGTATGTCCTCGCCGTTAATACGGATTGTCTGAGCGCAGGAGCAAACAACGTCCAAGATAATGTCTACAATTTCTTGCAGTCTGTCATGGTCATAGTGATAGTTCCGGAGAAGGTTGTCGAAGCTGATGTTCTCTTTAATCAGCTCTTCGTATTCGCTTCGCTCATCCATCCCATCCATCCTATCAAGATTGATAGATGGATGATTTATAGAGTCCGTATTTGATCCTTCTATAATTTCTTCATTCGTATTTAATAGCGTGGGCTTTACCGATGACGCATTCTTCGGTGACGGATTATCCGTTGTCGGCTTATCCAATGACGGTAAATCCGTTGGTGGAGAAGCCCGCTGCGGACGCTCATAAACTGTGTACTCGCATTTCGCAAATCGACCTCTTTTGTCGTAAAGTTGTCGCCTGATAATATAGCCGTGTTCTTCAAGGTTGTTGAGTGCTGCTCTGGTGGAATCCAGCCCGTCGGAACTGAGTGTCGCAAGCCCCTTGAGTGAGTAGCCCCAGCCATCAGGAAGGCTCAAGATCAGTGACAGTAGCCCTTTTGCCTTGAGTGTAATAGATTGATCTCTCAGGTGGCTGTTGGACATGACCGTGAAGCCTTTTGTTTTTTCAGCGCGGATAATTGCCATTTGGTATCACCGCCCCAGCTTTTCCTTGCGTGTGGAAACCGCAATCGGAGAATATGGGCAGAACTGAAAGACACAGGATTGATACTTCCAGTGCGGACGATGAAAACGACAGGTACGGCATTCCGGCGTGATGCCCTCGCAGCCGCTATCAAAATGCGAATAGGGCGTTTCCTGCATCAAGGCGTCAAACGCCAGAAGTGGATTTGGAATCATAAGTGTTACCTCCGTTGTGATAAAAAATAGCCCCGGTATTGTTCCACTCATGCGTGGTACAGTACCGGGGCTATCCCGTTGCGTATTTTGTTATTTGCTGCGACCTCCTTCCGAGATTGCGGTTGCAGCTCACCGCGGTCAAACAGCTTGCGCTCTGAATGCTTGCGAAATCGGACAAAATCAGCGAAACACCAGTGTTTTCAAGGCTTTCTGACCTTGCTCCTATTATAACTTAATCGTCAATGCGCCTCACAATTCCTGTGGCTTTCATCAGAATTGTTCCTCCTTTTATTTTGCCATCTTCCATTGGCTTTGTCTTGGCAAGGTTATTATTGACTGGCAAAATCGGATTTATGTGGAAGGCACATTTTGTTTTTCAGGAATCTTATGGCAGCAATTTTATATTTTGTGACACAAACGCCAAATTCCCTGAAAAAAACGCGATGAACGCTTTTACAGGAGCGCCATAGAATGAATTGATGGGTACTGACCCCTAGTCTTGATAAAGGAGATTTTCGTATATGGATTGTAAACTTGACGCTCCGGCGGTCCTTATTACCGTCGAAGAAGATTTCTGTCCCGACGAAATGCCTGCATTGGCGATGACCTATTCGCCATGGCAGGAATGGGACACGGTTTACGAAGCCGAAGTTGGTCTCAAACGCGGCACCATCTTCCCTGGGCTTGATAAACCGTTCTGTGAGGGGGCGTGTTCCTGTGTGTGAGAGACAGCGCTTGCTCAATCTGATCCGCACCTACGATTTCGCGCTCACCGAGGTTTCCCTCTACCTGGACAGTCATCCGAACTGTCCGAAAGCGCTCGCTTATTACCAAAAGCACAAACAATTGCATGAAGAAGCAGTCCGGCTTTATAACGAACAGTTTGGCCCGCTTACCAACCGTCAAAATTCAGATGCAACCAGATGGTCCTGGACCGACAATCCGTGGCCGTGGGAAAAGGAGGCTTAAGTACATCCATGTGGTTATATGAGAAAAAACTGGAATACCCTGTGAAAATTAAAAATCCAAATCCCGCGCTTGCCAAGGTGATTATCAGCCAACTCGGCGGACCTGACGGAGAAATCGGAGCGGCTACCCGCTACCTGCAGCAGCGTTACAGCATGCCGTACGGCCAAGTGAAAGGGATGCTGACCGACATCGGCACAGAAGAGCTTGCACACGTTGAAATGATCTCCGCCATTCTCTATCAGCTCACCCAGAACCTGTCCATGGCTGACATCAAGAAGAGCGGATTCGACACCTATTTTGTCGATCACACCACCGGGGCATTCCCACAATTTGCCTCGGGTACACCGTTCACTACCGCGATCCTGCAGGTCACTGGCGATGCGCTGGCAGATCTTTATGAGGATCTCGCTGCTGAACAGAAAGCCCGGCTTTCTTACGACAATATCCTTCGGCTGATCGACGATCCTGACGTCCGCGATCCGATTAAGTTCCTGCGCGAGCGTGAAGTCGTGCATTTCCAGCGCTTCGGCGACGCGCTGCGTATTACGCAGGATAATCTCGATGCAAAGAACTTTTACGCTTTCAACCCAAGCTTTGATAAGAAATGCAACCCGCCCGATACAGTTCCGACCACTCCCTGCACAAGTAAAGCTGCCCCAGCATCCTCCTGCGGTTGTACCGCTGCGCCCATGGCCCCTGCCTGCGGATGCGCTGCCGCGCCTGTAGCCCCTGCCTGCGGATGCGCTGCCGCGCCTGCAGCCCCTGCCTGCGGATGCGCCGCTGTGCCTGCAGCCCCTGCCTGCGGATGCGCACCGACCGTGACCCCGGTCCCTGTAGTAGAACCCGCCTGCGGATGCGCCCAACAGCCCAAGCCTTATAATCCCTGTGCCAAATACAGCAAACGCGGCAGGTATATCGGCTGAGTCCTTCGCCATGCCGCAAAACCCAAAACGGGTCCGCGAAATTTTTCGCGGACCCGTTTTTCACATCATTCCTTCACACTGAAGCGGTAGACGGTGATCTGGTCGTAATGCTCCCCTTTATACAGGATGGGGCTTTCAAACTCCGGATGGTTGACAGCGTCCGGAGCAAATTGGGTCTCCAGCGCGAGGCCCGCATGCGCATAGTATGTGCATCCGTCCTTGCCCTTCTGGGACCCGTCCAGCTTGTTGCCCGCGTAGAACTGCACACACGGACAGGTTGTCCACACAGAAAGCAGCCGCCCGCTTTCCGGATCGTACAGATCCGCCGCCGGGTGCAGCCGTTCGGCGCCCTTGCGCAGCACCCAGTTATGGTCATAGCCATGACCGAAACGGAGCTGCTCATAATCGTCACCGATCCGGTCGCCCACCTTGCAAAAATCCCGGAAATCCATGGGCGTTCCCGCGACCGGTAGGATTTTCCCAGTCGGGATGCTCCCGGCATCCGCTTCGGTAAATTCGTCAGCATAGAGCTTCAGTTCCTGATGCAGAATGCCGCCGGAATCGTGCCCCGCGAGGTTCCAGTAGACATGGTTGGTAAGGTTGCAGAGCGTGTCCGCGTCGCAGTCCGCCTCATAATGGATTTTCAGCTCGTTTTCGTCGTTCAGGGTATAGGTAACCCGCACATCGAGCCCGCCCGGATAACCTTCTTCTCCGTCCGGGCTGAAGGTGGTGAGGGTGAGCGACTGCATCCCCGGCTGTTCGGATGGCTCGGCTTTCCAAAGCTTCTGGTCAAAGCCGGAAATCCCGCCGTGCAAATGATTTTTGCCGCCCTCGTTGCAGGCAAGCTGATAGACTTTGCCATTCAATGTGAACTGGCCTTTGCCGATCCGGTTGCAGCAGCGCCCGATCAGGAGTCCAAAAAAGCCCTTGCGTGCGCGGTAACCCGCTGCGTCCCGGTAACCGAGCACAATATCCGCAAGCGCTCCATCCCGGCCGGGCGTCCACACACGCACCAGGGCGCCCCCCAGGTCGCTGATTTCAACGGTGACGCCGCGGCTGTTCTTGAGCTGGTAGAGACTTGCGCCTTCTCCAAACGGCTTTACAGTGATTGCCATATGTATTTCCTCCTTCAAATCTTCATACGCCCTCCCGGGACGCGACAATGAGCAAGGTCCCCTCCCGCACCGAAATACACGCGGTATCTCCCGCAAATTCGTTGCTTACACCGAGCGGGAAACCTGGGGTCAGCGTGTGTTCTTCGAGCGGATACGAAACACCGGAAAGGGTCACTCCATATGCCGGACCTCCCCAAGCGAATACCGAAAGATGACAGCCTGGGAGCTTTTTCAGCGTAACATCCCCGTTTCGAACCGCCCAGGCATGGTTTTCGTCCGTATGGATCTGCCCGCGCGCGCCCTGCTCACAGAGGAATGCAAGCGACTGCAGGTTCGCAACCGTGTGGTCGAGCCGCCCGCCAAAACCGCCCAGAATGAAAAAATCCCGAAAGCCGCGTTTTAGCCCTTTGCGCAGGCCAAGCAGCGTGTCGGTATCATTTTTACGCGCCGGGACTTCCTGCACCGGAATCCGCGGATCGATCTCGCCTCCATAGGAGTCAAAATCCCCGACCACCAGGTCGGGCAAAAGCCCGCGTTCCTGTGCAAGCAGGTATCCGGAATCACATGCGATGACATAGTCGCCCGGCAAAACAGTAAGCGGCACCCCGCCGCAGCGCGACGGTCCTCCCGCCAGGATAATGCAGCGTCCCTTCAAAAGCCTAACGTCCCTTCAATTCCCATTCTTTGATCTTTTTCGCGTCCTCGTAAAGCGCGCGGTAACTCGCATGCCGCGAGGGGTGGATCTTCCCTTCCGCAAGTGCGCTGAGGACCGCACAGCCTTTTTCCACCGTGTGGGAACAGCCGGTGAATTGGCAGCGCCCGGTATATTCTGCAAACTCCGGGAAACAATCGGCCAGTTCTTCCTTGCGGATCACCTCGTACCGTTCGAGTTCAACCGCCGAAAAGCCGGGCGTGTCCGCGATGTAGCCGTCCTCCCCGATCCGGTAGAGCTCAACGTGACGGGTCGTGTGCCTTCCACGGCCAAGTTTCTGGCTCGTTTCTCCGGTGGCCAGCGCCAAGCGGCTGTCGATCCGATTCAGAAGGCTCGATTTTCCCACGCCGGTATTGCCGGTAAACGCGCTGATTCCATGGCTGAGCGCCGCACGGATCTCCGCGATGCCTTCATCGCTCTTGTCCGAAACGGTGAACAGGTCGATTCCTGCCAGCCGGTAGATCTCCTGGAGTTTCCCGGCGCTGCCAAGATCCGCCTTGGTGACGACCAGGACTGGCCGGATGCCCTTGTGGCAGGCAATCGCCAGCATCTTGTCAATCACGAGCGGATTGGGGGCCGGATCACAGACCGAGGTCACAACCGCCAGCGTGTCCAGGTTTGCAAGCGGCGGGCGGATGAGCGCGTTTTTGCGCGGCAAAATCTCCGAGACGCAGCCGGTCGTCCCGGAGATCACCTCCACCTTCACCCGGTCCCCGCAAAGCGGGCTGACCCCATCCTTGCGGAAGAGCCCCCGGGCACGGCATTCATAGATGACGTCACCGGCGGCTACATAATAGAAGCCGCCGGTCGCTTTGATGATAAGTCCTGTCTGATAATCCATGTGTTTTTCCTTATTCGGTGAACTCATCCGAGTAGTCGTTGATCAGCCTGTGCCCCTTGAGATCGAAGTCGAGCTCGTACATCTGGTACAGCTCCCCGTCAAAATAGATATTGACTTCCACATTCCCTTCCCCCTGGAAGAGCGGTTTCCAGGTTTTCATCTCAGAGGGATTGACATTGTCCCTGGCAACCTGCTGCCCGTCCATTGTGGCGGACATCTCGACAATCCGGTTCACGTCCTTTGGCAGCGGGATGAAGAGAGTCATCTTGATGGTGCCGTCATCCCTGCCGACCACCGTCACGTCGATGAGCGAATTCTGCGAAACCTGTGAATCCGGCGCCGGGGACTGCTTGATGATCGTTCCGTCCGGATAATCTTCGTCCTCGTCCGGCTCCTCATAGGTGATCCGGCCGATCTTGAGCTTAAAGTTCTCGAGCAGGGTCTTTGCGTCGTCCAGGCTGATGCCGATGGTCAGATCCGGCACTGTGACCAGTTTCTCCTCGCGGCCCATGCTGACATAGATCGCGACCGAATCGCCCGCCGCAACCTGTGACCCCTCCGGCAGCAGCGCGCCGTTCTCGTCGGTGAGCTTGACCACGCTGCCAGACGGGATGTTGTCGTCAAAAATGGATTTTTCGTCGTAAAGCACGCCCCACTCGCTCAGCTGCGCAATCACCTGCGCCGCATCCTGCCCAGTGAAATCCGGAAGTGTGGTGGTGAGTTTTCCGGTACTGACCTTGACTTTGATATCAGAATTGACCTTGACCGTGGTACCCGGTTTGGGGCTCTGGTCATAGATGATCCCTTTGCCGTATTCGTTGTTGTAGTCGGTTTCGATCACCTGGATGTTGAACTGCTCATATTTTGGGGAGATGCGGACATTGTCGTACTTTTCCCCGATGAGCGTTGGGATGGTCGCGTCGGCCACCGTCGCAAACGGATTATTGAGCCAGACCATCCAGCCGATGAACGCGCCCGAAACGAGCACGAACGCCGCCGTGACCCCCGCGAGCACCGGGATGATCGGGGCGCGCTTGGGCTTGTCCTTCTTGGATTTCTTGCCCTTGTCCTTCTTGCTCTTGCGCACATCCTGGATCGCATCGGAATATTTTGTTTCGTCATGCGCATGCGGCATATTCAGATATTTATATTCAAATGAGATAGACGGGTCGCGTTTGAACTCGTCGATATCGCGCAGCATCTGCGCCGCGCTCTGGTAGCGTTTGTTCAGATCCTTTTCCATGGCGTGCATAGTGATCTCCTGTAAGCCCTCCGGAATCGATGGGTTCAGCTCGCGCGGCGGGACAGCCGCCGACTGGATCTGTTTGAGCGCGACCGAAACCGGCGTGTCCGCCTCGAACGGAACCTTACCGGTCAACATCTCATAGAGGATGACGCCCACCGAATAAATGTCGGTGCGCGCGTCAATCGCGCCGCCGCTCGCCTGTTCCGGGCTGATATAATGAACCGAACCGATCGCCTTGTCGGTGAGGGTACGGGTTTCGCTGCGCGCAAAGCGGGCGATACCGAAATCAGTGATCTTGATGGTGCCGTCCGAAAGCAGCATGATGTTCTGGGGCTTGATGTCCCGGTGGACAATCCCCTTGTCATGGGCGTGCTGCAAAGCGCGCAGGATCTGCACAGTGAAATGCACCGCTTCCTTCCATTTGAGGATACCCTGCTGCTCGATATACTCCTTGAGGGTGATGCCGTCAATATACTCCATAACAATCGACTGCATCCGGTCGGAAAAGCTGACGTCATAGACGCGCATGACATTCGGATGGTTGAGGACTGCCATCGCCTTCGATTCGTTTTTGAACCGGCGGCGCATATCCTCGTTGTCCATATATTCCTCACGCAGGATTTTCACGGCCACGATGCGGTCCTCGATCACATCGTAAGCCTTGTAGACGTTCGCCATCCCGCCGATTCCGATGATCTCCATGATCTCGTAGCGGCCGTCCAGCTTTTTTCCCAAAAATTTATCCATTCAAGGTTTCCTCCTGCGTCCTATTTCGCAATAATCACGGCTGTAATATTGTCAGATCCACCTGCTTTATTCGCCTCGTCAATAAGCAGGAAAACATCCTGCTCGCTCGCGCAGGTACCCACCAGGTCGAGATGCTCCTCCGGCGGCGCAAAATTATAAAGCCCATCCGAACAGAGAAGCAGCCGTCCGGCGGCAAAGGGGGTTTCGGAATATTCCAGTTCAATCATCCGCTCCACGCCGAGCGCCCGGGTGATATAGTTGCGCTTGGGGTGCTTCTTGGCTTCCTCCTCGGTGATTTCGCCGTTGTCCACCAGAAGCTGCACCACGCTGTGGTCGCGGGTGAGTCGCCGGAGCTTGCCGGTATCCTGTGCGAACAGGTAGGCACGGCTGTCTCCCGCGTGCGCAATGCACAAAAGATCGTCCCGCACGACCGCAGCCACCACCGTGGTGCCCATACCGCGCAGGTTCTTGTCGTTTTCGCTCATCTCAAAGATCACGGCGTTCGCAGCCGTGACGGCGGAAATCAACATCGGTTTGACCGACGAAGCCAGCGGATGGGCATTGAGCCCTCTTGAAAGCGCCTGCCCGATGATCTCGACTGCCTTCGAACTGGCGATGTGCCCGCCGCTTTCACCGCCCATGCCATCGCACAGCACAGCATAGGCCGTGTTGTCATCCAGCACTTCATAAACGAAAGCGTCCTGATTGATCGGCCGCACCCGTCCCTTATCGGTCCCGGCAAAGATTCGTATCAAATGAAAACCTCCCTTTTTTGCGCGAGTCAGTTGCGGTTCCCGTCCACAACTGACGGGCCGTTCAGACAAGCCGAAGCAGTCGCGCATCACGGGCGGAGGGTCGGCGACCCTCCCCCCGTGTGCCCCTTCCTGTTGGGGGCCCGTTGGCTGTTGCGGTGGAAACGCCGCGTCCGCAGCCCTGCGGCGCAGCAGGATCAAAAGTTTAAGAAGATCCGGGAAACCCTATTCAAAGGGTTTCCTGGCGGCGCAGCTGTCCGCAGGCCGCCGCAATGTCCGCGCCAAGCTCCCGGCGTACAGTTGCGTTCACCCCGTACCGTTCGAGCGCGGCCCGAAAACGTTCGACCGCCTCGCGGCTCCCGCGCTGATAGCCGGTCTCCTTCACCGGATTGACCGGGATCAGGTTCACATGCGCCGCCATGCCGCGCAGGCGCTCTGCAAGCTCTTTTGCATGCGCGGGCGCATCGTTCACACCGGCGATCAGTGCATATTCAAACGAGACTCGCCGCCCTGTGACTTCAAAATACCGGCGGCAGGCCTCCAGAAGCTCTTCAACGCTATACTTTTTATTAATTGGCATCGACTGGTTGCGGATGGCATCATTTGGCGCGTGCAGCGAAACGGACAAAGTCAGCTGCAATTTGCGCGCGGCGAGCTCATAGATCTTGTCGACCAGCCCGCAGGTCGACAGCGACACATGCCGCAGGCTAAGGTTCAGTCCCTCCCTGGAGGAAAGGATCTCCAAAAACGCCATCACATTATCGAAATTGTCGAGCGGTTCGCCGATGCCCATCAGCACCAGACTGTCGACCCGCTCGCCCGAATCGGCCTGCGCTGTGTAGACCTCGTCGAGCATTTCGGACGGCGTGAGGCTTCTCACCAGCCCGCCGATGGTCGAGGCGCAGAATTTGCAGCCCATCCGGCATCCGACCTGCGTGGAGATGCAGAGCGAATTGCCGTGGCGGTAACGCATCAGCACCGCTTCCACACAGTTTTGGTCACGCAGCTCATAAAGATATTTTACCGTACCATCCAGGTTGGAAACAAGTCTTTTTTTGACGCGGATGGCGTTTATGTAAAATTTTTCATCAAGCTGTTCACGAAGCGCCGCCGAAAGGTTGGTCATTTCAGCAAATGTGGATACCCGTTTCCCGTGCAGCCAGCTGTAAATCTGTCCCGCGCGAAAACGCGGCAGGCCCATTTCACAGACCGCCGTTTCAAGTTCCTTGCCTGTTAAGGATTTGATGTCCTGTTTACCCATTCATTTTCACCGTTTTCTGAGGACGGATACAAAGAATCCGTCAGTATCCACCGTTTCCCCGGTGTAGGTTTCCTGGTTTTCAAGGGAGAAATCCGGATGTTCCCCGCAAAAAAGCGCAACGACCCGTTCATTTTCTTCGGGGAGCAGCGTACAGGTCGAATAAACGAGCGTACCACCCGCCTTTAAATAGTGTGCGGCGGTTTGGAGAATTTTATACTGGATCCCCGGAAGGTTCTGGATGCTTTCCATCGGTTTATACTTGATTTCCGGCTTGCGGCGGATAATTCCAAAACCGGAGCACGGTACATCACAGAGCACCCGGTCAAAGCTGCCGAGCGTTTCATCAAAAACAGCCGCGTCCCCCGCCGAAGCCGAAACGATTGTGAGGCCGAGCCGTTTCGCGCCGCCGGCAACCAGCCGGGCACGCTTTTCATGCAGGTCGCGCGCGACGACTTCCCCCTGGTTTCCCATCAGCTCGGCAATCGTGAAGGTCTTGCCGCCGGGCGCGGCGCACAGGTCAAGCACCCGTTCACCGGGCAGGGCGCCGAGCGCCGCCGCCGTGAACTGCGAGGCCTTGTCCTGCACATGGAAAAGGCCGTCCCGATAGGCCGGGAGCGTTTCGACCGCAAATTTTCCCTCCGCCAGAAGGCATCCTTCCGGCGCCGGTTCGGGAATTGCCCGCACGCCTTCGGCCTCGAGCCGGGCAGCGAGCGCCCGCGCGGTGGTTTTCACCGTGTTGGCGCGCAGGTAAATGGGGGGGCGGCCAAGCGAGCCCGCAAGCATGCGCAGCGCGGTCTCTTCGCCGTAGGCCGAAAGCCAGCGTTCGATGAGCCAGGCCGGGCAGGAGTATTCCACCACGAGCTGTTCGGCCTTGCCGCCTCTGACGGGCGGAATCTCCTTCCCATCGCGCAGGAAGGAACGCAGCACGCCGTTCACCATGCCGGAGGCCCTTGCCGCGCCGAGCGCTTTCGTCAGGCTGACGCTCTCATTCACAGCCGCGTAGTCGTCCACGCCGTCCATGTAAAGCAGCTGGCAAAGGCCGAGCTGCAAAGCTGCCCGCACCGTCTGATCGAGCCTTTCGGGCGGACGGGAGCAGTATTTGCGCAGAATGTGGTCGAGCGTGAGCATCCGCTCGAGCGCGGTATAGAAAAGCGCCGAAGCAAAGGCCGCGTCACGTGGGGAAAGCCTGTTTTTGGCAATCAGCGGCTCGATCACAAGGTTTGAGTAGGCGTTGGCGGAATACTGGCGCATCAGCGCCTGCGCCGCCGTGCAGCGTGCATCTTTCATCAGTTTGTTCCCATCTGCATGTTAGTCGCGGCGATTGCGGGAAAGCAGCACCAGCCGCAGGAGCTGCATGATTGTCACGAGCAGCGCCGCCACATAGGTGAGCGCCGCTGCCTGCAACACCTTCTTGGAGCCGCGAAGCTCGTTCGGTTCCAGAAAATGGTCGTTTTCGAGCGTGGCGAGCGCGCGGGACGAAGCATTGAACTCGACCGGCAGGGTGACAAGCTGGAATATCGCCACCAGTGAGAAAAGCAAAAGGCCTATATCAATAAGCGGCCCGTAGGACAGGAGCATCCCAATAATGATGAGCGGGATCGACAGCTTCGAGCCGAAGTTTGTGACCGGGATGATCGCGTTTCGGAAGATGAGCGGCGTGTAATGGGTGGCATGCTGCACCGCGTGCCCACATTCATGCGCCGCCACGCCGAGCGCAGCCACCGAGCTGCTCGAATAGACGTTGTCCGAAAGGCGCACAACATTCGCGCCCGGGTCATAATGGTCGGTCAGCTCCCCGCGGATGTGCTCGATGCGCACATTATAAAGCCCGTTGGAATCGAGAATCCGCCGGGCCGCATCCGCGCCGGTCAGCCGCCGGGAGGAATGAACCTGGGAATATTTGCGGTAGGTGCTGCTGACCGTCGCCTGCGCCCACGCCGCAAGCAGCAGGGCCGGGACAACCAGGATCAGATAGTAATAATCAAAAAACATAAAATAAAAATCTTCTCCTTTCCGGTGCGTTTACAAGCCGAGCTTCGCGCCCTTCATGACCGGGTGCCCGCGCAGATAATCCGCCGCCGCCATCCGGCGGCTGCCATCCGCCTGAATTTCGAGAAGCTCGATTGCGCCTTCTCCGCATGCGACGACCAGCGCTTTGCCGCCTGCGAGCACTTCGCCCGGAGCACCGCTGCCTTCAGCGGTTCGCGTCCTGTGCACCTTGAGCGTTTTGCCGTCCAGGGTGGTGTGCGCAACCGGCCACGGGGACATTCCGCGCACGAGGTTATGAACCTCGCGGGCAGACTTTGTGAAATCGATTTTCGCGTCCTGCTTGGTGAGCATCGGCGCATAGCAGGAAAGCGAATCGTCCTGCGGCGTGCGCCTCGCTTTTCCCGCCGCGATAAGCGCCACCGTTTCGGAGAGCGCCTCGGCGCCAAGCACAGAAAGCCGGTCAAACAGCTCGCCCGAAGTTTCTTCCGGGCCGACCGGGGTTTCTTTTTTGAGGATCATGTCGCCGGTATCAAGCCCTTCGGCCAGATACATGGTGGTCACGCCGGCGGTTTCGTCCCCGTTTAAGACGCTCCACTGGATGGGGGCCGCGCCGCGGTAACGGGGCAGCAGCGAGCCGTGGACATTGATGCAGCCGTACGGCGGCAGGTCGAGGATGTCCACCGGCAGGATGCGTCCGAACGCCACCACGACGATCAGTTCGGGGGCCAATCCCTTGAGGATGGCAAGCGCCGTACCGTCCTTCATCTTTTCCGGCTGGTACACCGGGAGGTTTCGCTCGAGCGCCAGCTCTTTGACCGGCGGCGGGCAGAGCTTCATGCCGCGGCCTTTCGGCTTGTCCGGCTGGGTAAAGACGCCCGCAATCTCGTGCCCATCCGCGATGAGCCGCGCCAGGCACGGCACCGCGAAGTCGGGGGTTCCCATGAAAACGATGCGCATGGGGTCATTCCTCCTCTTGGGATTCTTCCATTTCCTCCGGAGTCAGCATCCGGTCGGCACGGTCGATAAACAGGATTCCATCCAAATGGTCGGTTTCATGGCAGACCGCCACCGCGAAATAGTCCTCCGCGGGCAATTTGATCTCTTTGCCATGGCGGTCCTGTGCTTTGACGACCAGTTTCTGCGGACGGTGCACCATGCCCCACTCGCCCGGCACCGAAAGGCAGCCCTCGCCGCCGTACTGATCCCCTTCCGTTTCGGTGATCACAGGGTTTACAAGCTCGACAAGCCCGTCGCCCACGTCGATCACCACAACCCGGCGCAGGATGCCGACCTGCGGCGCGGCAAGCCCCACCCCGTCGCTGTCACGCATCGTTTCGGCCATGTCGTCTAAGAGCATCCAGAGCCGTTCGTTGAAATCGGTGACCGGGCGGCTTTTTTTTCGCAGCCGCTCGTCGCCGTTTTTTAAAATATTACGAAGTGCCATTAGAAAGAATCCTCCTTAGCATGATCAAATTTCTTTTATCGAATGGCGCTGTGCGCCAGAAGCGTCAGATGCTGTTTTCATACCGCGGGTCGATCGAGAGGGAGACCTGGCGGTTTTCGTTCTGGGAATAATACCATTCGACCACCTTCCACAAAAATTCCCGTGTGCGGGCGTTGCAGCTGCATTTGATCGCCATACGCCATCGAAATTTGCCTGCAATTTTTAAAATCTGGCTTTCACACGGACCGAGCACCCGCAGCGGCAGGTCCGGGTATTCATTCTTCGCCACCTCAGCCAGCTTTGAGAGAAAGCGCCGCGCCGCGTCCCGCACCTGTAGATTGGCAAGGCCCGAGAAACCCACGCCAATCATATCGCAGTAGGGTGGGTAGAGATGGATGCGGCGGCTTTCGATCTCGGTTTCATAAAATGTGTCGTAATCCTGTGCCGCCGCCAGCGCGATCACCGGGTTTTCCGGCGTGAAGGTCTGGATATACGCCCGGCCGGCCTTTTCGGCGCGTCCCGAGCGGCCCACCACCTGGGTGAAAAGCGAGAACGCCCGCTCGAAACTGCGGTAGTCCTGCGCATAGAGGGACGCATCGGCCGAAAGCACGCCGACCAGCGTCACATTCGGAAAATCGAGCCCTTTGGCCACCATCTGTGTCCCGATTATTATATCATATTTTCCAGCGGAAAAATCTGCAAAATGTTTTTCATGTGAAAATCGCGACATGGTGGTATCCATATCCATCCGCAAAATCCGCGCGTCCGGGAAGATCGCTTCCAGTTCTTCCTGTACCTTTTGGGTTCCCGCGCCCGAAAAACGCATAAAACGGCTCCCGCAGTTGGGGCACAGGTCGTCCGGCTTCTGGATGTGCCCGCAGTAGTGGCACATCAGCCGGCCGTTCGCGCTGTGATAGGTCATCGCAACCGAACAGTTCGGACAGGTAGCCACCGTCGCGCAAACCGCGCACTTGACAAGCGTATTGTAGCCGCGCCGGTTTAAAAGCAGGATCGATTGCTCGCCGCATTCGAGATTATACCGCAGCTGGTCGATAAGCTCGCCTGAAAGGGATGAGGAGGCCGCCTCAAGCGGCTGGGTGGACATATCAAGAATGGTCACGTCCGGCAGCTTTGCCGCGCCATAACGGGTGCGCAGAGCCAGCAGGCGGTATTTCCCCTGCCTGGCCCGGTAAAAGCTCTCGACACTCGGCGTGGCCGAAGCGAGCAGCAACAGGCATTTATGATAGGCCGCGCGCACACGCGCCACATCGCGCGCGTGGAAACGCGGGGATTTTTCGGATTTATAGGAGCTTTCCTGTTCTTCATCCATGACGATCAGCCCGATTTTTGCAAGCGGCGCAAAGACCGCGCTGCGGGTGCCGACCACGATGTCGGCTTTGCCGTCACGAATGCGTTTCCATTCATCCATCCGCTCGCTCATGGAAAGGCCGCTGTGCAATACCGCGACCCGCCCGCCGAAATACCGGTGGAACCGCTCGATCGTCTGCGGCGTGAGGGAAATTTCCGGCACCATGACGATTACGCCGCGGCCGGATTCCAGCACTTCTTTGATCGCGCGCAGGAAAACTTCGGTCTTCCCGCTGCCAGTCACGCCATAGAGCAGCGCCGTATTGGCTTCATCCTTTGTGGTCATCGCGCAGATTTCCTCATAGGCGGCCTGCTGTTCTTCCGAAAGCCGGATGCTGCCGATCTCAGCGGTGATGCCGGTGTTTGCATAGGGATTGCGGTAAATTTCCCGCGTAAAAAGCTGCACAACTTCGGCCTTGACCAGCCGGTCGATCACCGTCTTTCCCACAGCGGCAAAATAGCAGATCTCTTTGACCGAGGCCTGCCCCACCTGCAAAAGCAGTTCAATCACCGCCTTCTGGCGGGCTGTGATCTTCACAGTTACATCCGAAAGTTCCCCGATCCCGTCCGCAAGCCGGGCCATCACCAGTTTTTCATCGAGAATGCGCTGCCGGACCTCCTGCGATTTGAGTACAATCTCCCGCTCGCAGAGCGCACGCAGCGCAGGCGCTTCCGGCGCGATTCCAAGCGCGGCGCAGAGGGTTTCCTCCCGCACCGGCCTGCCGCGGCCTGACAGATAATCAAAGACCTGCCGTTCATCCTGCGGCGCGTCCTCCGAGATGGACGCGTCCTTCGCCAGCTCATAGGTATATTTGAGCGCCACGCCGATGCCGGGCGGCAGCAGCGCGCGCACCGCGTCAAAATAGCCGCAGAAGGTCGTGTCGCGCAGATAGCGCGCCAGCAGCACCATTTCAGATGATAAAAGCGGTTTTTCATCGATAAGCGACGCGATCTTTTTAAGCCGCGCGGTATTTTCCCGCTCGATGAGTTCGAGCACCAGACCGAACCGGGTCCGGTTGCCCGCGCCAAACGGCACGACCACTCGACAGCCGGGCCGCACCGGCATTTTTTCCGGAACCAGGTAGCTATATGGCTTATCAAATTGCAGCGTAGCGTTCTCCACCACAACATTCGCGGTGAGCGGCATCCCGGTCCCTCCTTTCGATCACTTCACACCCCGTGCAAACGGCGGGTTTGCCCGCGGCAGCCGCCGCGCCGGGCTATGCGCCCGGGGCCGGGCCTTCGGCCCCGCCGGCAAACCCGCTATCCCCGGTAAATCGCAAGCAGCCGGTCGAGCAGCGCGTCCGCGACCATTTCCTTTTCCATCAGCGGCAGGCGTTCCGTATTTTCGCGCGTCAGGATGGTCACCAGATTCGTCTCGGTCCCAAAGCCCGCGCCCGTTTCCCGCAGGCTGTTCGCCACGATCATGTCGGCGTTTTTGCGCTCCAGCTTCTGACGGCTATGCTCGATGAGATCCTTCGTCTCCATCGAAAAGCCGCAGAGCACCTGTCCGGGGCGGCGATGCTCCCCAAGCCACGCAAGGATATCCTGCGTACGCTCAAGGGGTATCTCCATGCCTCCCTCAGATTTTTTGATTTTTTCCGTTGCGGCGTTCACCGGACGGTAATCGGCCACCGCCGCACACTTGATGATGATATCCGCCTCTTCGCAAGCATCCTTTACGGCTTCGAACATCTCGGCGGCGCTCACAACCGGCACCACATCCACACCGTCGGGCGGCGTGAGCGAAACCGGGCCGGATACCAGTGTGACTTCGGCGCCGCGCCGCCGCGCCGCCGCCGCGACCGCATAGCCCATCCTGCCGGTCGAGTGGTTCGAGAGGAACCGCACCGGGTCAACCGCCTCCCGGGTCGGCCCGGCCGTGACAAGCACCCGCACGCCGAGCAGATCCTGCGGCGTAAGCGCCCGACGCACCGCTTCAAAGAGCACCGCCGGGTCCGGCAGTCTGCCGCGCCCCACATCCCCACAGGCGAGATGCCCGCTGCCCGGGGCGACGATATCCACGCCGAAAGCGAGCAGCGTCTGTAAGTTCCGTTGGGTGATGGGGTTATCGTACATGCCGGTATTCATGGCAGGCGCGACAATCTTCGGGCAGGATGCCGCCAAAATGGTGGTGGAGAGCATGTCGTCCGCGATGCCCGCCGCCATCTTGGCGATGAAGTTGGCCGTCGCGGGCGCGACCAGAAACACGTCCGCCTTTTTGGCCAGCGCGACATGTTCGACATTATATTCGAAATTGCGGTCGAAGGTATCGACTGACACCCGATTATTCGTGAGCGTTTCAAAGGTGAGCGGCGAGACAAACGCGGTGGCGTTCTTTGTCATGATCACATGCACATCCGCCGCGGTCTTTGAAAGGTCGCTCGCCAGCTGCGCCGCTTTATAGGCCGCGATCCCTCCGGTCACGCCGAGCAGGATCGTTTTTCCTTCAAACATCCTGTTTCCTCCTGTCATTCGGTTTTTGTTCGGACCACATTGCCGGCCCAGCTGTAACGCACCGGCAGATATGCTGCCTCGTCGTTGTGGTAATAGGATACGGTAAATTCCTCTGGACCAGTCATCTCCAGCGGAATCGAAAATGCACCGTCCGCCGAAGCGAAGATCCCTTCTCCGCAGTCCGCCTGCTCCACCTGCCCGTCCTCCATCACCGAAAAGAGCAGGTAGCTCCAAATGCTGCTGGAGGCCGGCTGTCCGATGGTGAAATCCGGGTTGCCGTCGCCGTTAAAATCCTCCACCAGCAGCTCAAATTCAGCGGGGAAATTGAGCCTGCGCCAAGACGGGTTCGCATCATCCCCGTCCGCCAAAATTGGGCAGGTAAAGGTGAGCGGGCCCTTGGTGGAGCGGATCTGATAAGTCCCCTCATAGTTTGTTTTAAACGTAAACGCCGAAGGAACAAATCCCGGCGAACGCACATCGTAATAGACGCCGTCAATCATCTCGAGCGCGATCTCCACCACGCTCCCGTCGATGAGCGTGGCCTTTCCTCGTCCGACGGTGTATGGGAACCCAAGCTCCCGCGGCGCGGAAAAATAGCGCTCCTTGTAGGGAAGGTACTGGAAATTGAGCCCGTCCGCGCCAATATTTATCTGACCTTCCAGATGGTCGAACACCCAAGAGTCCTGCGCCTTTCGGTAAAAACTTCTGCGCCAGAAGCCTTCGAGCAGCGGATCGTCTCCGGTGTACCGTTCCAGAATTCTCAGAAATTCACTGTCCATCCACCGGTCCTCCGGCTTTTCATAGGAAACGGTCTCCACATCCGCTTCGGCCACTTCGATTCCCTCGTGGTAGACGGTCGGGAAAAAGAATCCGGACGACACAATCTGCAAGGTTTCAGCGGTTCCGTCCGCGTCGCTGTCAAAGAATACCCGCCAGATCTCCCGCCATAGGTTTTCCTGCGCGCTGTCCGCCGTCTGGCCGCCGTAGCACTTTTCGAAACGGCGCAGGCTCGTTTTTCGGCTGCCCCCGCCCGCCTGCACCAGGCCGACGACGCATTCCTCGGTTTCGGAAAGGATCTTTTCCGCATCCGCAAGGTCAAACGGCTCTCTGGTCACCGTCTTCGCGGATTCCTCCGGCTTCGCGCCACAGCCGCTGAAAAGCAGCGCAAACATCAAAATACAGCACAGTGCACGTTTCATCATTCGTTTCCTCATGTAATGCTGTCGAGCGGCATCACCCGGTAATTCCACCAGTTGTTTTCCACTTCCGTCTCGAACAGCCCGTGGGTACCCTGCGGATTGATCGCGCGGATGCACTGCCAGTCAATCCATGGGACATCGAGCTTGACCGGCTGCGCATCGCCGTCGGTGTAGCTCCAGCATTCGCCCGTCCAGTAGCCGCCGTCCGCGTCCTGTTCAACCCATTCCACCGTATAGAGGAACCGCACCCGGCCGTCCTTCGTCAGACTGGTGGTCCGCAGTCCAAAGTTGCCGTCGTAATTGTCCCAGCGGCGATCGTCGTAATCGCCCGGCGTGAAAGTGGTTTCTTTTCCGCTTTCGAGATCGTATCGGTGAAAGGTTGGCAAAAGCATCTCGTTCTCGGTCACCCAGCTTGTATAATCGTAGTGGCTGCCGTCGGTTGGATAGTCCACCTTGAGCTCGTTATGCCGTACCAATTCGGTCTGTTCGCCCGTTTCGGGGTCTGCAAGCCAGACCTGGGTTCCCCATTCGGAATCGTCAGGGTTCTGCGCAGAACCGCTGTTCCAGTCACGATAGAGCAGCATCCGATCGCCGAACGGCTCGAAGCGGTAGAAATGGTTTTTTTCGAAAACCTGCCGGCGTTCGCCGGACGCCGTGAGCATAAACAGAGCGGAAGTGTTGATGCTGGTGTCCTGGGACCCGACCTCTTCGACAGTCGAAGCCCGGTAGTAGAGCGTACCGTCCTGCGCCTGACATTCGCTGATCCCATAGGAGCCGGAATTCCCGACTGAATAGCCCGCCCGCTTGAGCAGGCGGAAATCCTCCACCATTGTGAGTTTCCCAGTTTCGGCATCACAGAGCGCAAGCAGTGCGCCGGTATTCACGGCGAAGGTATCCGGCCCGAGCCAGTAAACTTCAAGCGAATAGAAGTCCTCATAGACGTCGTTGACATTCTGGGCCTGTTCCGGCGTGAGTTCGTGAAATTCCCGCTCCAGCTTCCCGTCCAGGCTATAAAGCTGCGCATTGGTCAGCTTCCACGCGCCGTCCGGCCCATCCGGGCGCGCAATGCGCGAGAGCGTTCCTGTGCGCAGAATGTATTTTTCACCCGGCCAGAGGAAAACTTCCTCCTGCGGCCCCACGGGTCCGCCACATTGCGCAGAACTGATTTTCCGGTTTTGCAGATCGACCCGGTACATCGTGTTGCCGCAGACAATCTGCACGGCCTGTCCATCCGGTTCCCACCCGCACTGGCTGCCATATGGATTTCCCGCATACCACAAATTCAGCTGTGCGCCGCTCTCCTCCTGCTCGGAATCCTTCGCTTCGGCTTCCTCCGGCGCCGCCTGTGAAATGGCTTCGGGCACAGACATCTGTACGGACGAACCTCCCGCCGTGCGGCTTTCACAGCCAAATAGCAGCAGGACCGTCAACAGCACAATCCCCCCAAAACAGGTCCGCCTCATTGTAAAATCCCCCATTTCAAAATCCACGCGCAGAAAACAAAACAAGCCCTGCGAAAAACAGGGCTGCTTTGCAAAAGGCTTATATCAGGTCATGGCAGACCGAGCTGCCCAGCTTGCATTTGCCGTTGGCAAATTCTTCGACCGCCCGTTTGACCGGTTTCTCTTCGGTGAGGGAATGAATCTCCTCGTCCTCCTCCGCGATGTCACGGGCACGTTTCGCAACAGCCACCACAAAACTGTAATAATTCTCACCCGGTTTTATAATGGAAGCCATCGATGGTCTGAGCATGCTCATACTTCTTCTACCTCACTTATCTGCTTAATGAAATCCTTCATGTATTTGGTCCGGCAGCGGGACGCTTCAATCACAGCCGCAAGCTGCGCACCCGCGGTTTCCAGACTGTCGTTGACAATCGCGTATTCGTATTCCCCCGCGTATGAAAGTTCCCGGCGGGCCGCCGCGAGCCTGCGCGCGACCACCTGCGGCGGTTCGGTCCCGCGGCCCTGCAGCCGCCGCTTGAGTTCCGCATAGGAGGGCGGCAGGATAAAGATAAAGGCGGCGTCCGGGAAGCTCTTTTTGATCTTCATGGCGCCCTGTACCTCGATCTCCAAAACGACGTCCCTGCCCGCGGCAATCTTTTCCTCCACCGCCGCGCGCGGGGTCCCGTAGTAGTTCCCACTGTATTCGGCATATTCGAGCAGGCCATCGCTTTTGATGAGCTGCTCGAACCGTTCCCGTGTGATAAAGCTGTATTCCACCCCATCGGTCTCCCCCGGGCGCGGCGCGCGCGTCGTCACCGAAACCGAAAGCGCCGCGTCAGGATGGCTTTTCAGGTACGGGGCCAGCAGCGTCCCCTTGCCCACGCCGGATGGCCCGGAATAGACAATCAGCATCCCGCGGTTACTCATCCTCATCTTCCTCGTCATCCTCATCCACCAGGCGGTTCGCAACCGTCTCCGGCTGGACGGCCGACAGGATCACATGGTCCGAATCGGTGATGATCACCGCGCGGGTACGGCGGCCATAGGTGGCGTCCACCAGCGTTCCGCGGTCGCGCGCGTCCTGTATGATGCGTTTGATAGGGGCCGATTCCGGGCTCACGATCGCAACTAGGCGGTTCGCACACACCATGTTGCCGAAGCCAATGTTGATCAGTTTCACGCTTGCTGCCTCCCTTTATTCGATGTTCTGGATCTGTTCACGGATTTTTTCGATATTGCTCTTGATGTCGACAACCACCTGCGCGATTGCGACATCCTGCGCCTTGGAACCGATGGTGTTGGCTTCGCGGTTCATCTCCTGCACAAGGAAATCCAGCTTCCGGCCGATCGGCTCCTCATGGGTCAGGATCTCCCGGAACTGGGCGATATGGCTTGTCAGGCGCACCGTCTCCTCATCCACCGCAACACGGTCGGCAAAGATCGCGGCCTCGGTGATGATCCGGCTTTCGTCGATCTGGCGGTCGGCAAGCACTTCATGGATCTTCGCAGTAAGCCGTTCGCGGTAGGCTTCCACCGTCCGCGGGGACTGCTCCACAACAAGCGCCACCTGCTGTTCGATGCTTTCAAGCCGGTCCAGCAGGTCGTTTTTCAGCCGCTCGCCTTCGGCGGCGCGCATGGCGACAAACCGGGCCGCCGCCGCGTCCGCAACCGGCCTGACCGCCGCCCAGACAGCTTCCTCGTCCTCAAGGGGTTTGCGCACGGTAAAAATATCCGAAAAATGGGAAACAGTGGAAAGTGAAAGGTCGTCAGTCAGGGAGAACTGCTCGCCCAGCCCGCGCAGGGCTTTGACATAAGCGCCGGCCAGCTCGGTATTGATTTCCACATCGACATTGCCGCCCTCCACTGTTTGGATGGCAACGCCGACCTCCACCTTGCCGCGTGAAATCTGCCCCTGCAGATAGCTTTTCAGCTTTTCTTCCAGATATCCGTATGCGCGCGGCACCCGGGCGGAGAACTCAAAAAAACGGTGGTTAACCGATTTGACCTCCACTGTGATATCCCGTCCGTCCAGCGTCTGTTGGGCACGTCCGTAGCCTGTCATGCTCTTGATCATCCGTGTTACAGCCCCTCGTTTTTCTGCCCGGGGATATACACCGGGCGATACTTCTATATCTTGTTATTTTACTCCAAACCGGCCGTTTTGTCAATTTGCATCCGCGGCTTTGCCGGCCTTTCCTCCACTTGCCAGAACGCGCGGTTCGTGCTACAATTTCCGCTGTACTACGATTGGAGGGGTCTGCATGAAAATCACACCGCCGCAGCTGCCCGCCGCGCGCGAAGAAACTTCCGAACTATTTGCCCTCTGCGCGGCCGCCTATGCGGACGGCGAGGATGTGAAAGCACGGATTTTTAAGGCGCTTGTAATTTCCGGCGAAACTGCCGATCCAGTAAGCTTCCACGGCGTTTCCTTTGAAAACTGCCGGCTGACCGGCTGCTCATTTCGCAAATGCGATTTCATCGATGTGGAATTTTGTTCCTGCGATCTTTCAAACAGCGACTTCGAGGACTGTTATTTCAAACGCTGTACCTTCACCGGCTGCAAGGCGGTGGGGGCAAATATTCAGAACGCGAGCCTTCTCGAAATTATCCTCGACGGCGTAAATTTCCGCTATGCCAATTTCGACCGCGCGAAGATCAAGCAGGCCCGTTTTGCGGAAAGCGACCTGCGGTTCTGCAGCTTTTCCGAATGTAAGATTTCCGCGCTGGAGCTTTCACAGTCCGTGCTGTCAGGCGCAAATTTCTTCAAAACGCCGCTTCGGGGCGTCGACTTCACCAAAAGCGAAATCGACGGGCTGGTGCTCGCGGGCGAGGAACTCAAAGGAGCCATCGTCACCTCTCCGCAGGCGGCCGATCTCGCAAAACTGCTCGGCCTGATCGTCAGGGACTGAATGTGCGGGCTCGCTGCGCATCACGGAGAAACGGTCGATGGCCTTCCCTCATGAGTTCCCCTCTTTCAGGACCTGCGGCGCAGAAAACTCCGCCGGCTGTTCTAAAGGTTGGCAGGATAGAGAAAGCGGACCCCCGCCCAGCAAACAAGAAGGGCCTGTTGCGTTATACCGCAACAGGCCCTTTCATCGCATTTTTATGCGGGATGTACCTTGCTGTCCTTGTCGGCATGACCGTCCACGCCGTACTTTTTGTTCTTGCGGGACTCGAAGAACTTCGGAGCCACCTGTGGGAACATCGCCATGGTGAGGACATCCTCGTCCTGCTCGAGGTACTCGGCCGGGAATTCGGCGCGCAGTTTCTCCAGCTCAGGCGGGATGAGATCAGCCGGACGGCAGTCGATCGGCGCTTCATCACCGAGGATCTTCTTACGGAACTCATCGGAAATCGGAGCCGGGGTCTTTCCGTATTCGCCCTTGACCAGTGCGCGGAACTCTTTGGTGACCATCTTGTAGCGCTCGCCCATGATGACGTTGAACACCGCCTGGGTGCCGACGATCTGGGAGGTCGGGGTGACCAGCGGCGGATAGCCGGAATCCTTGCGGACGCCCGGAATTTCGCGAAGCACATCTTCAAACTGATCCTCTTTGCCAGCCTGTTTGAGCTGGGAAACAAGGTTCGAAAGCATGCCGCCGGGTACCTGATAGATCAGGGTGTTCGCGTCGACGCCCATGACCTTCGGGTCAAGCAGACCGCTGGCGAGGTACTTCTCACGCAGTTTCGCAAAATGCGCGCGCACGATATCCAGTTTCTTGAGATCAAGACCGGTGTCATACGGAGTGCCCTGCAGCGCGGCGACCATCGACTCGGTTGCCGGATGCGAAGTGCCCATCGCCAAGGGGCTCATTGCGGTGTCGATGATGTCGACGCCCGCTTCGATCGCTTTGATTTCCGCCATCGAAGCAAGTCCCGAGGTGTAATGGGTGTGCAGGTCGATCGGGATCTTGACCGCCTTTTTGAGTTCGGTGACCAGCTCGGAAGCCGCGTAGGGGGTGATCAGAGCCGCCATATCCTTGATGCAGATCGAGTCCGCGCCCGCGTCCTCAAGCTGCTTTGCATAGTTGACGAAATACTCGATGTTGTGAACCGGGCTCAGGGTGTAGGAGATCGCCGCCTGCATATGGGCGCCGCTCTTCTTCGTGGCCTTGATCGCGGTTTCGAGATTGCGGATATCGTTGAGCGCGTCGAAGATGCGGATGATGTCGATGCCGTTATCGACCGACTTCTGGACGAAATATTCGACCGTGTCGTCGGCGTAATGACGGTAACCCAGCATATTCTGGCCGCGGAACAGCATCTGCAGCTTGGTGTTGGGCATGTTCTTGCGGATCACGCGCAGACGCTCCCAGGGATCTTCATCCAAAAAGCGGATGCAGCTGTCGAAGGTCGCGCCGCCCCAGCATTCGCAGGAATAGAAGCCGACCTCATCCATCGCCGGAAGGATGGGGAGCATCTCATCCAGGCGCATACGGGTCGCGATCAGGGACTGATGCGCGTCGCGCAGGATGGTTTCACAAATTTTAACCTTTTGAGCCATTGATGTTTCCCTCCTCTTAACCGATGGAGACTAACAGATCGTTGGAATTGACTGCGTCACCCTTCTTTACATGCACGCTCACGACAGTGCCGCCGACAGGTGCAAAGATCTCATTCTCCATCTTCATCGCCTCGAGGACCAGCAGCAGCTGGTTTGCCTCAACGGTGTCGCCTTCTTTGACCTTCACATCGAGGATGTTGCCAGGCATTGGGGCGTTGACCTTGGTCGCGCCGGCAGCGGCG
>NZ_QSBX01000028.1:0-35318 GCF_003465835.1 Anaerotruncus sp. AF02-27
TGCCTCGGCTCGTAGCTGGCTGCCACTCTTCCGAGGCAAATATATTGTAACAGGAGAATATGGATGAAACTGTTTTTATGTTCGCACTTTTCAAGTGTAGGAAGTTTGATAAAAGAAGAAATTGATAACAAGAAAGTCGCATTTATTCCCACAGCTTCGCTGCGTGAAGGCTATACCGGTTATGTCGGCTCGGCTCGAAAGCTATTCAATAAACTGGGAGCAGCCGTAACGGAAATTGATATTTCA
Organism: Anaerotruncus sp. AF02-27; assembly: GCF_003465835.1. Lineage (NCBI taxonomy): Bacteria > Bacillati > Bacillota > Clostridia > Eubacteriales > Oscillospiraceae > Anaerotruncus > Anaerotruncus sp. AF02-27. The sequence continues at coordinate 247 of NZ_QSBX01000028.1, forward strand.
ACGGAGGCTTATTTAACGATACAGTCCGTTTTTGAAGATGCGGATGTGATATATTTTACTGGTGGAAATTCTTTCTTCCTTATGGACCAGCTCCGTAAAACGGGAACGGATGAGCTATTGAAGAAGGAATTGGCAAAGGGAAAACTGATGATCGGTGAATCGGCAGGTGCGATTATATGCGCTCCAACCATCCAATATATTGAACAAATGGATGAAAAGCCGGAGGACTACTCACAAGAAGATGATGCAGGGCTTGATTTGATTGATTTCTATGTTCTTCCGCATTATCTTACAGCACCATTTAAGAAAGTTACCGAGAAAATAATGACTGAATTTTCGGATTTGAATCTATGCCCAATTAACAACCGTCAGGGAATTGTAATTGATGGTGAAGGTTCAAAGGTTATTTGCAAAGACTAATTTGATAATTCAAGTTTAACGAACAGGAGATGATGATCGCATGAAAATCCTATATGAACTATCTTGGCTATGGGAAACGCTGGGCATTGCACTTTTGGCTGCGGCTGTCTGCGTGGCTTGCGCCGCGCTGATCTGCAAAGCAGCGAAGAAGAAACTCGGCAAAAAGGTATTGGCAGTCATAGGGGCTGCTGCATTTGTGGGCGCGATTCTGGCGGTCATTCTAATCGCCCGGACACCGATGCCGCTTTGATAAGACAGGAGGCTTTTGCTATGGATAAGGGAAGATATTCGATCATATTCAGCAGCTTGACCGGTAACACGAAAAAACTTGCCGAGACAATTCGCGCAGTGCTTCCGGCAGAAAACTGTGATTATTACGGTGTGCCTGAAACGCAAGAACTGCACTCTGAAATACTCTATATTGGATTCTGGACGGATAAAGGCAACGCGGATAATGCTACCTTGGAACTGCTGTCAAAGCTGAGAGGCAAAAAGGTTTTCCTTTTCGGAACGGCGGGCTTCGGTGGCAGTGCGGCATATTTTCAGAAGATCCTCGATCACGTTAAGCAGTCTGTTGACCCAAGCAATACTGTGATCGGAGAATATATGTGTCAGGGTAAAATGCCGCAGTCTGTACGGGATTGCTATATGAAAATGAAGGCACAGCCGGAGCATCCGGCAAATATTGATGCGTTGATTGAAAACTTTGACCGTGCGCTTTCCCATCCGGATGAGGACGATTTAGAAAGACTTAGAAAAATCATTTTGGGATGACGGCTTTGACAGCAGAAATAGAAAAATGGTTGTACTTATCGAGCAGATAGAGATTCCGGCTTCCTATGAGAAAATGGAGGCATGGACCGCTAACTTTGAGGAAGAGTTTGTGAAATGGAGTCCCTACCACATCGAATGCAATCTCTATAACGGGAACTATCATGCGGGAAGCAAGGTCCGCTTCCGCGAGATTGTTATGGGGCTGGACTACGATGTGACAGGCACGATTACGAAATGCGAACAGGATGAGAACCACTTCCGCATTGTATTCCAGAGCGACAAAAAGACGGCGTTCATCACCTTTGAAGGAAAAAGAACTGAAACAGGATGCCATTTCTCTCACACCGAGGCTTTCGGTATGACAACGCCGGTAATTGGGGCGTTCATGAACTTTCTGATCTTCAAGGTGTTTTTCAGGAAAAAGGCAAACTGGCAGCTTATCCGGGATGATATGATTCTGGATAACAGGTATTTATATGACATTCTGACCGAGGGAAAATACCCGGAAAGAATCCCGCTGGACAAGCTGCTGACCGGCGCGAAGTAACCGAATGGGAGGGCTTGATCATGCCGCTTCAAATCGTCAGAAATGACATCACAAAAATGAAGGTGGATGCTATCGTCAACGCTGCCAACGAGTCGCTGCTGGGTGGCGGCGGTGTGGACGGCTGCATTCATCGCGCTGCAGGACCGGAGCTGCTGGCAGAATGTGAAACGCTCCACGGCTGCGAAACCGGGAGCGCAAAGATCACGAAGGGCTATCGTCTGCCCTGCAAATATGTCATTCACGCAGTCGGTCCGCGCTGGTATGACGGACGGCATGGTGAGCGCGAACGGCTGATCTCATGCTATCAGACTTCGCTCATGCTGGCGAAGGAATACGGATGTGAGTCTGTTGCGTTCCCGCTGATTTCCTCTGGCATTTTCGGCTATCCGAAGGATCAGGCTCTCAAGGTTGCGATTGATACCATCAGCAGCTTCCTTCTCGAAAACGAAATGACGGTGTACATCGTCATCTTCGACCGCAAAGCCTATCAAATCAGCGGCAAGCTGTTTGCCGACATTGCTGCATACATAGATGACCGCTATGTGGACGAGCATACCGATAGTCGTTATGAGCGTCTGCGCAGAATGAGTTCCTTCCAGATGGAAGAACCCATGCCCTGCGAGTCATCCGTTTGCGATGAAGCTATTGAAAAGCTCACATCTCCTATGGCAGTCAGCTCCGAGAAGGCGGCAACTCTTGACGATGCACTGGAACAGATCGACGAGAGCTTTTCCGAGATGCTGCTGCGGAAGATTGACGAATGCGGCATGACGGACGCACAGTGCTACAAGAAGGCGAATATTGACCGGAAGCTCTTCTCGAAGATCCGCTCGGACAAGTCCTACAAGCCTTCCAAACCCACCGTTATTGCATTTGCCATCGCCCTTGAGCTGCCGCTTTTGGAAATGAAGGATATGCTCATGAAGGCGGGCTTTGCACTCTCCCACTCCAACAAGTTTGACATCATCGTGGAGTATTTCGTGGAGCGTGGAAACTATAACGTCTTTGAGATCAACGAGGCTCTGTTTGCATTTGACCAGAGTTTAATAGGAGCATAAGGTCTATGGATAAAGTATTTCAGAAATTTTTGCGAAGTGGTATTGAACTCTCTGTCGTAGGAGTGGAGTGTCGTGAAGATAACAACCCTTACTTTTGCACGCCCAAAGGTGCATCTATTTTTGGCTGGGCTGGCGTGGATGGCATTCACTTCTGCTTTGTTCGAGGCTTCGGCAGTATGGTATTTTCCGTCAGCCCCATGAACTCGGCTCCGGATTTCGTTCATCCGCTGGCAAACAATTTTGCAGACTTTCTGAGGCTGCTCCTTGCTTGCGATGATTCGGCAGCGTTGGAACAGGCGTGGATGTGGGATAAAGCCCAATTTGAAGCCTTTTTGCGGGACAACACTCCGACGCATGAACAGAAAAAAGCGCTATCAGAGCTTGCCGAGAAAATGAAATTGACGCCTATGGAACAACCGTGGGCATACATCAAAAAGCTGCAAGCATCCTTTGATTATAGCAAGATCAAGTACACCGAAGACTATTATGATGTTGATATGAACCCGGAAGCAGAACCGACCATACCTGAATGGAAGGTCTACTTTGATGGAGACTTCTGGGGACATTCAGGAAAAGACCGTTCCGGAACGGAACTCCGGTTGAATAAGCAATTTGACTGGGCAGGACATCATTGGGTTATTCCTGCGGCGTATTCTTGCAGCAAGGGGCTCGTCATGGACTTTTGTATGCGAACCCCAGAGGATGACATCCGCAAGTTCATGACGAAATGGGATTTGCACCCCGAAAACGACTCCTGCGAATACTTCACGCAGGAGCAGCAAATGCAAATTGATTTAGACAATCCGCTTTGCCTTGACTTTATTCCTCGTTTGGAATTGAACGGGAAAACGATGCAAACCTCCCACGGCTGCTCGGTGGTTTATAATCCGTGTTTGCCGGATGGGATGATCAATGAATTGGAAGCAAAGTGGGCGTTGGAACACTATGACTTGGATATATCCTATGGATGGATGATTTTTCGGGCAGCTTTTCCGTGGGCAAGCAAACGCCGTACTGAAATAAAATCCCTCTCCTTTACGATGGAGCAGCGGTCATGCCGTGTCCCGGGACCACATTTCAAGACACACGCTCCCGGCGATTCGTTTTCTTTCACCCATCCGGTCAGCGGCACAAAATACACATTAACCGTACAGGAATTGGAGCGGCAGACAATTTCCGAAAAGCGTTTCGGCTCTGACCGCTGGTTTTATCCGACGCATTTTACCGCCATGAGCTATACGCTTTCTCCTGAACCGGACAGCGATATTTCGATCTGTGATTGTGCTGAGGGGGACAAGCCTTTGAAAATTGCGCCATGCTCTGACCGCTATGCACCGGAGGCACGAAACAATATGGCTTGTATCGGCATTATCGGCGGCGCGGACGGTCCAACCGCAATCGTATGTGGAGGCAGCTCGAAAGAAAAACTCCATGCAGCTTGTTCCGCTCTACACTTTGAGCCGGTGGAGGGTGATATTGAATGGCGTATCGTATTCAACATCAAAAACTCCAATGAAATGTCATTAGAGCTAATCTGAGAAGAAATCGGAGGCGCAGAAGATGAAGCAGCGCATATACATTGCAATCGACCTGAAATCTTTCTATGCCTCCGTGGAATGCCGGGAGCGTGGCTTAGATCCTCTGGATACAAACCTCGTTGTCGCAGACGAAAGCCGGACGGATAAGACCATCTGCCTTGCCGTCACGCCCTCCCTCAAGAACTATGGCATCTCCGGGCGTGGACGGCTGTTTGAAGTCAAGCAGCGTGTGAAGGAAGCAAATGCCGGACGGCAGCACGACGCGCCGGGACACAGGCTGGACGGCACATCACACTTCTTCTCTGAGCTACAAGCAGATCCGTCTTTGGCGATTGACTTCATCATCGCACCGCCCCGGATGGCGTATTACATGGAGTACAGCACCCGCATCTATCAGGTCTACCTCAAGTACATTGCGCCGGAGGACATCGTTGTCTACTCCATCGACGAGGTGTTCATGGATGTGACGGACTACCTGAATACCTACAAACTCTCGGCGCATGACCTCGCCATGAAGATCATCCTCGACGTGCTTGAGACAACCGGCATCACAGCAACAGCAGGGATCGGCACGAATCTTTTCCTCTGCAAAGTGGCAATGGACATTGTGGCGAAGCACATCCCCGCCGACAAGAACGGCGTCCGCATTGCAGAGCTGGATGAGATGAAGTTCCGGCGTGAGCTTTGGACGCATCAGCCCCTCACGGACTTCTGGCGCGTAGGTCGAGGCATTGCCAAGAAACTTGAGCAAAACGGGATGTTTACGATGGGCGATGTTGCCCTTTGCTCGGAGCGGAATGAGGACTTGCTTTATAAGCTGTTCGGCAAGAATGCGGAATTGCTCATCGACCATGCGTGGGGATGGGAACCGACCACCATTGAGGCAATCAAGGCATACCGTCCCAGCTCCAACAGCCTCAGCTCCGGTCAGGTATTGCACTGTCCCTATGAGCCGCAGAAGGCGAAGCTTGTTGTGCGGGAAATGACGGACTTGCTTGTGCTGGACTTGGTAGACAAAGGACTTGTCACCGATCAGATGGTTCTCACCGTTGGCTACGACATTGAGAACCTGACCGATCCGGCACGACGGGCAAAGTATCACGGCGCAGTCGAGAAAGACCCCTACGGTCGGGAGATTCCCAAACAGGCGCATGGGTCTATCAACCTCGACAATCACACATCCTCTACGCGAAAAATAATGTGCGCTGTGTCAGAACTCTTCGACCGGATCGTGGACAAGAATCTGCTTGTCCGCCGTATGTACGTTGTTGCAAATCATGTCCTGCCGGAAGCGGACGCGCCGAAGAAAAATGACGGGGTTGTCCAGCTCGACCTCTTCACTGACTATGCCGCCGAAGAGGAAAAGCAGAAAGCTGAGGACGCTGCATTGGAGCGTGAGCGGAAAATACAAGCCGCCACGCTTGCGATCAAAAAGAAGTATGGAAAGAACGCCATCCTCAAGGCGATGAATCTTGAAGAAGGCGCAACCGCGAAAGACCGTAATGCGCAGATCGGCGGGCATAAGGCATAAAGGATCAAACTAATCGGAAATTGTGAAATCCACATATTTTAAGAAGGAGCCTTCGCTTACGCGAAAGCTCCTTTTCTGCACACCTTACTTTTTCAGTTTTAAGCCATCTCGGAATGCTTCGCCCACACGCTCGGTGACTTTATAATAGCCGTGGGTGTAGGGGTCAAATGCGATGGCATTGACCTTAGACATATCAATTTTTCCATCCACCATAACGCTCTCATCGGCAGTGACATTGATCACCTTGCCGATGACGCCGCAGCCGTACTCATTGTTCTGATACTCAATGAACTTGCACTCCAAACAAATCGGGAACTCGTTGATGACCGGCGCATCGACGGCTTCGGCTTTGCTGGCGGTCAGACCGCTGCGGGCAAATTTATCGGCAACTTTATTGCCGGACTCCACACCAAAATAATCCGCTTCGACCATGTGGGCGGCATCGGCAATGCTGACGGTAAATGCGCCCCGTGCCTTGATGTTCTGTACGGTCTTATGAGTCTCGGTGAGGTTCAGCGCAACGGTGTCCCGCTCCTGCATGGTGCCCCATGCGGCGTTCATGACATTCACGCTGCCGTCCTCGTTATAAGTCGCAACCATCAGAACCGGCATCGGGAAAATGCCCTCGGTGATTTTTAATTTCGTTCTCATGATAACTTCTCCTTGTGATCAGATTGACAGGACTGTTCATCCTGCTTATAATTATATCCATGCAAATCATAAATTCAAGTACTGGCAATTATGACAGGTACTATCTTAGGAGAAAGTGGAATGATAAAAAATTACATTGAGAACGCCAATTTCGAGGACACCGGCTTTGCCTACACGCTGTCGCTGATCTCCGGCAAGCACAAGATGGTCATTCTTTACTGCCTGATGGAGTTTGAGACGGTGCGATTCAATGAGCTGAAACGGTATCTGAAAACCATCTCCGACAAGACCCTCAGCACGAACCTCAAGGAGCTGGAAGCGGATAAACTGATCGTCCGCATCGAGTATCCGCAGATCCCGCCGAAGGTGGAATATACGCTTTCGGAACGAGGAAAATCGCTGATGACTGTGCTGGATCAGCTCTGTGTCTGGGGCGAAGAAAACCGGCTGACAGAGTGACAACTTTCAGTTTATCTAAGAGGTGAGATATAGAATGCGCATGAATAATAGGTACGACGAGATTGTCAATCTCCCTCACCACGTCTCCAAGACGCGACCGCAGATGCCGATGTCAGATCGTGCAGCGCAGTTCGCGCCCTTTGCAGCACTCACCGGATATGAGTCCGCCATCAAGGAAACCGGGCGTCTGACCGACGAAAAGATTGAGCTTGACGAGGAATCTCTGACTGCATTGGACATGAAGTATCAGCTTCTCATGGAAGCCCTTGATGACGCGCCGGAAGTTACCATCACCTACTTCCAGCCTGATGAGCGGAAGGCTGGCGGCAAATACATAACAGCAACCGGCGCGGTCAAAAAGGTCGATGATTTTGAGCGGCGAATCACCATGCGGGACGGCACAAGGATTCCGATGGATGACGTTCTAAGTATTGACGGGGAGCTGTTCTCATCGCTGGAATAATGTCGCTTGCCATGCGACCAAATGAAGTGAATACCGAAGTACAATATGACTGTAAGGTGAGACGCCAAGCAGTCATATTTTTTATATACGGAGGTACTGAACATGAGAAAGAACTTGACGGAGATCGTATTCATCCTTGATCGCAGCGGCTCTATGAGCGGACTGGAAGCAGACACCATCGGAGGCTTCAACTCCATGATTGAAAAGCAGAAAAAAGAGAATGGCGAGGCATTGATCTCTACCGTTCTCTTTGACAACGTGAGCGAGGTTATCCATGACCGTGTGCCGGTTCAGAAGGTGGAGCCGATGACCGACAGGGACTATTCCGTTCGCGGCTGCACCGCGCTTCTGGATGCTATCGGCGGAGCGATTCATCACATTGGGAATATCCATAAGTACGCAAGAAAAGAGGATGTCCCTGAACACACACTGTTCGTCATCACAACGGATGGCATGGAGAATGCAAGCCGCCGTTATGACAGCGAGAAGGTCAAGAAGATGATTGAACGACAGAAGGAAAAGTACGGCTGGGAGTTTCTTTTCCTCGGTGCAAACATTGATGCAGTTGAGACGGCAAAGCATTTTGGAATTGGAGCAGATCGAGCGGTCAATTACCACTCTGACCGCGAGGGAACGCAACTCAACTATGAAGTTCTGAGCGAAGCGGTTTCCGCTGTCCGATGCAGCGTACCGCTGGGTACGAATTGGAAAAAACGTATTGATGAGGACTTCAATTCCAGAAAGGACGGGAGAAAGTAATGAGAACAATCACCGTAAAAGGGACAGGCAATGTCTCCGTAAGACCGGATTACATCATCCTATCCCTGAACATTGAAGTCTTATCTGAAACCTATGACCGCGCAATGTTGGAAGCTGCCGAGAGAATCGAAAGACTGCAAGGTGCCGCAGTCCGCGTTGGGTATCGCAAGGAAGACCTGAAAACCACGAGCTTTGATGTCCAGACAAGGTACGAGAACGTCAAGGATCGGCAAGGAAATTACAAGCGGGAGTTTGCAGGATATGCTTGCACCTACCGCCTAAAACTTGCCTTTGACTTTGACAGCAAACAGCTTGCAAAGGTCATTTCTGCGATTGCGGATTGTGGGGCGCAACCAGAACTCAGCATTGCGTTCACCGTGAAAAACCCGGCAAGAGTCAGCGAAGAGCTGCTGATCAATGCGACGGAGAACGCCAGAGCAAAGGCGGAGATTCTTTGCAAAGCATCAGGCAGTACGCTTGGGCAGTTGCTCAACATCGACTACAACTGGGGCGAACTCAATGTTTTTTCCAGAACAAGCTACGATGTTGAAGACTGCATTCAGCCTCTCATGGCGATGAGCAAATGCGCTGCACCAGAAATCGAGCCAGACGATATTGACGTATCTGACACCGTGACTTTTACATGGGGAATCACCTGATCGAATAAATATTTTGTACCACGACCCCCTATTTTGAATAAAAAAAGTCCGTTGTAAAGTGAAGGGGTATTTTACGGGGAGTCTCTGCGAGGGAATACGATTTTAGAGAATAGCAAGCACAGCCGGTGTATATACACACGGCGATTTCCGATTAAGGAAACCCTCCCCTTAATCGCAGAAATGCTTGTTGGGAAGTCTCCCAAACCCTCTTCCTTTACGAAAGGACGGAACGCCGATGGCAAACAGAACGCGACCAAATCAGATACTCTTTTTCGTCTCCGACGATGAGAAAAGAATCATCAAGGCAAAGATGGCGCAGCTCGGAACAAAGAACATGGGAGCATATCTCCGGAAGATGGCGATTGACGGCTATATCATCAAGGTGGATTACACGCAGCAGAAGAAACTCGCCGCCGCTGTCAGCCGTGTTGCCTCGAATATCAATCAGATTTGCCGCCGCATAAACTCCACTGGACACTTCTATGCGGACGATATTGCAGAGCTGAAAGAAAGGCAGGGTGAGATATGGCAGTTACTAAAATCAAGCCAATCCGAGGAACTGTAAACAAGGCTCTTGCCTATATTCTCGACCCGCAGAAGACCGACGATGCCTTCTATGTTTCCTCCTATGGGTGCGCTGCAAGCGACGCGGCAGCAAAAGAATTTGAATGGACAAGAAACCTTGCAGTGCAGCAAGGAATGCAGATGCCGAAGGTACTTGCCCGTCATCTGATTCAGTCCTTTGACATCGGTGAAGTGACACCGGAAGAAGCGCACGAAGTCGGGAAACAGCTTGCGGACGAATGGCTCAAGGGCAAGTACGAGTATGTGATTGCAACCCACATTGACAAGGGGCATTGCCATAATCACATCATCTTCAATGCTGTGAATTATGTGGACTTCCATGCCTACCGGAGCAACAAGAGAACCTATCGGGAGCTGCGTCAACTCAGCGATGAAATATGCAAAGAACATGGGCTATCTGTGATCCCTCCGTCGCAGAACAAGGGCATGGACTACAAGGAATACACCGAAGCCAAACGCGGCACGAGCTGGAAACAAAAGCTCAAGCAGACCATCGACCGGCTTGTCATCACTGCGAAGGACTACGATGACTTTCTGCGGCTCATGCAGGAAGCCGGTTATGAAATTAAGACCGGCAAATACATTTCCTTCCGCGCTGAAGGTCAGGAGCGATTTACCCGCTCTAAAACCATTGGAGAGAACTACACCGAGGAACGCATCAAGGAACGGATTGCCGGACGGACACCCCGAAGAAGCCAGAGGCAGACCATGCAGAAGGGCATCTCTCTCATCGGAGATATTCAGGAGCGGATCAGGCTCATCGACAGCAAGGGCTATGAGCATAAAGCCAAGCTCACGATCCTCAAGGAAGCGGCGCGGACACTCAACTATCTTACGGAAAACAACTTGCTCCAATACGCCGATCTTGAGAAGAAGGTTGAGGACGTTCACAGCTCCTATGACCGCACCGGCAAGGAGCTGAAAGACGTTGAGGCAAGTCTGCGGGAAGTCCAGCCGCTTATCAAAAACATCTCCAACTACCAGCACCTAAAGCCCGTATATGACGCCTTCCAGAAGGCGAAAGACAAGCCGAGTTTCAAGGCAAAGCACGAAGCAGAGCTTGTGATCTTTGAGGCGGCGCGGAGTACACTGCTTGCCATGCAAGGCGATGAAAAGCTGCCGAGCTTGAAGACGCTCCAAGCGGAACAGCAGAGACTTCTTGAAGAGCAGCAGCGGCTTTATGACGAACGTGCGAGGCTCAAAAAGGAAGCTCGGATGATCGACACTTTGAAGGCAAACGTGGACGATTTCCTCAAGCCAAGCGCAGAGCGCGACCAAGAGTATCAACGCAATTCTCAGCGCGAATAAAGAGAAAAGGAAAGGCAGTTTTCATGAGTAACTGCCTTTCCCTTTTTGAAAATCAAAACCATCAAGAACTTGCATCTTTTTTGTGAACTTGTGCATGAGATAATTGCATTCAAAGAGGTTTTCGTGTATAATAGAATGGAAATCATGATTAGCGGATGAGTAAAGGGGTGCGTATCATGGGAATCAGCTACAAAAAACTTTGGATGCTCCTGATAGAACGAGACATAAAGAAGTCCACCTTCCGGCAAGAGCTTAACCTTGCATCCGGAACATGGACGAAACTGAATAAGGGGGAAGAAGTGTCCCTCTCTATTTTGCTGCGCATCTGCGGCTATTTGAATTGTGACATTGGAGATATTTGTGAGGCTGTGCGGACGGACAACTGATAGGTCCTTTTTCCGTGCGGCTTTTTTATATACCAGTGGAGACGAATTAAATGTTTGTGCGTAGCAGGACTGTTACAAAAAAAGGAGGATAACAGATGGACATTGGCGTAACGATAAGCAAAGTCCGAAAAGAATACAGAGAATACTTACGGGAAACTCACCCGGACTGGGCTGACACGACTATCAGCACCCATGTTTCCGATGCGTTCTATCTGTATCAAAACACTATTGCGCTGTCCTTCTGGAAGTGTTTTGAAAGTGATGCCTCTATGGAGAAAGCGAAAGGCGAAATCTTCGACTACCTAAAACAAGAAGTAATGTCTGATCGAGCAGACGAACGCACTGCACAGTATTATAGAGATTTGAAGCGGCTGAAAGAATTTATTGATTCTAAGGGCGGCGTCAAGACGTATATCGGTTATGAATATGACTGCGAAGTCATTGTCTACAAATATGCTAAGATGGTTTATGATGGCACAATGGAGATGGATGCTGCTGTAAAAGCCATGTGTCAGGAGGTCCCGTGCTTTGGAGAAACCTCGCACAAGCTGACGATCATGCTCTTTGCGTCCATGATGAAGGGCATAAAATACACTCGCAGGTCCAACACTGAAACTACGGTTTACTTCATCGTCCACATTGGGAAAGACTACGGACAGGAGCAAATGGTCAATGCTCTAAAAGCCACTCAGGAGAACATTAAATATTACTACGAGCAAACCGGCAACAAGTCTAACAGCATTCGTAGAGGATGCAAAAAGATCGTCGAAGAGAACAACATTGATATATCCTTCGACGATGAAATCTTTGATGGAATCATTCCGAAGGAGAACACAGATACAGCTCTTTCATCCGACGCTACTGCAACACACTATTGGCTGTACGCAGCGGGTGATGGCTCCGCAAATTGGGAGAATGATTATGCCGAAGGGATTATGGCTATCGGCTGGTCTGACCTTGGCGATCTAATGGAATATAGCTCCAAGGAAGAAATGCGGGCAAAGATGAAAGAGGTCTACGGGGATACTGGCTCATATAAGAATCAGGTTCTTGCTACATGGCAATTTGCAAACGAGCTGAAACCCGGTGATGTCGTCTTTGTTAAAAAAGGCAGAAAACAGATCCTCGGTCGCGGGTTGGTCGAAGGCGAATATGTTTTTGATCCTGAACGCGGTCAATATGCCAATACCCGAAAGGTACGCTGGACAGATAAGGGCGAGTGGGAATTATCAGATCAGGGTGCTATCAAAACGTTGACGGATATTACGTCCTACACAGATTACGTCAAGAAGCTGCAAAACATAATTGACGGAGACAAGCACGAAGACAGCTTCGACGATGCCGCTGACGAGGAAATCACTTTCGAGCCATACACCGCTGATGATTTTCTGACTGATGTGTATATGGACGAAGATCGGTATAAGGTTCTCAAGTCGCTGCTTCTAACCAAAAAGAATGTAATTCTGCAAGGCGCACCGGGCGTGGGAAAAACCTTCGCAGCAAAGAGACTGGCATTTTCTATCATGGGAGAAAAGGACACCAACCGTGTGAAAATGGTTCAGTTTCATCAGAGTTATAGCTATGAAGATTTCATCATGGGTTTCCGCCCGACGGAGACAGGATTTGAACTGCGAAAGGGCGTATTCTACGAGTTTTGCAGACAAGCGGCTGAGGATGATCGTCCATACTTTTTCATTATCGACGAGATCAACAGAGGCAATCTCAGCAAGATTTTTGGCGAACTCTTCATGTTGATTGAGAGTGATAAACGCGGTGTCGAATTGCAGCTTCTATATGCAGATGAGCAGTTCTCCATTCCAAGTAACGTCTATATCATTGGCATGATGAACACTGCTGACCGTAGCCTCGCCATGCTGGACTACGCACTTAGACGTCGTTTTGCTTTCTTTGAGCTTGCTCCGGCATTTTCGTCTGCTGGATTCAGAGCATACAGAACGAAAGTCAATAACCCGAAGTTTGACCGGCTCATTGCAACAGTTGAGCAGCTTAACGACGTAATTGCAAACGATGACTCGCTTGGTGAGGGGTTCTGTATCGGACATAGCTATTTCTGTACAAACGCAACCATCAACGATGAATGGATGCGGTCTGTTGTCGAATATGAACTGATACCTCTTTTGAAAGAATACTGGTTTGACGAGGCAGTTAAAGTGAAGGATTGGAGCCGCACATTACGCGAGGTAGTCAAATGATCCGTGTCCAGAACGTTTATTATATGCTGGCTTATGCGTTCCAAGTGCTGCATGAGCAAGGGTATAAAAATGTCGCCACCGAAGAGTTTGATAATGTGGCTGAACTTCTGTCTGCTATTCTCTGCCGTGGAGTATCTGTCCAGATAAAGAGAGGCTTAATCAGACAATACATTTCAAGAGAGGAAGCACTTGCGTCTCCCCGTGGGAAACTTGAAATTGGTGAATCCATAAAGACACAGGTTATTCGCAAGAAACAGCTCATTTGCAATTATGATGAGTTTTCGGTTGATGCCTACCCAAACCGAATCATCAAAACAACAATGGATTTGCTGCTTCGTGGAAGTATTTCAAAAGCCAGAAAAAAGGAGATCAGGAAGTTGATGATTTTCTTTGATGGCATCAGCATATTGGACATCCATAGTATCAACTGGGACATTCAATATGATCGCAATAATCAAACATATCGGATGTTGATAGCCGTTTGCCGATTTGTGATAAAAGGGCTTTTGCAAACGACAGCCGATGGCTCAACAAAGATTATGGATTATGCAGATGATCAAACAATGGCGAAGCTATACGAGAAGTTTATTCTCGGATACTATCAGCGTGAGCATCCAGAGTTAAAAGCATACTCTCCACAGATTGCGTGGCAAGTCACAGATGGGTACAGAACGCTCTTGCCGACGATGCAGTCCGACATTGTGATTACGAATAAGGCAGCAAAGAAAACGCTCATCATCGACGCCAAATACTACACGCACAATATGCAAATGAAGGCATCGTACATGACGCAGACACTTCATTCCGGAAATCTGTATCAGATTTTCACCTATGTGAAGAACTGGTCTGCCGCGCCGGATGAGGTCGTTTCCGGTATGCTTTTATATGCGGGAACAGACGATGCGATTCAGCCAAACAATGATTATCAAATGAGCGGGAATCAGATCAGTGTGAAGACATTGGACATGGACTGCGACTTTTCTAAAATTGCAGCGCAGCTCGACAGCATTGCTGATCGGATAAAGTAGAGCGTAGGCACTGGACAGCCGTTCTTCTAATCTCACCGCTTCTTAAACAAGCAGATACGCTCTCCGTGGAAAGGAGCAATCATGAGTATACTTGAAAATCCCATACCGAATGAGGTGTTTGATAATGCAGCAAGCCCTCTCACCGATGACAGGGCAGCGTACAAAGACAGCACCTACGAGATCGTTTCAAAGGTGGCTTACCTGATTGGTGTGCCAAAACGCATCTTTGACAACGAACATGAAGCCCCAAAAGTTGAAGTATACAATCGGTTGGACAGCGATAAAACAGCTCGAATTATAAGACATCTTTGCATTGTACGAACTGCGATTGAGCGCAATTTCAAGCGCATCAATGAACGCATGAGATTCCAGTATGAGACCATTCTGAGTATGCCAGAATATGTTCCGCAGGAAAGCATAAATCAGCTAAGTCTTGACGGAGTGAACTTCATCAAAAACACCAGCAAAAAACTGTGCCAACACGTTGTCGAGATTAACAGGTTGATTTGCGATAGAATCAACAACTGCAAGAAGCTCTTTCCCCTCTGGATAAATTGGGATTACATTAAAGCACTTTTCGTCATGCCTGATGGTTTGAAGGAAGATGGTACAAGAGAGGCTGCCGACATTTATTACTCTCATTTGCTTTTTTATCCCTATCAGATGTACATAAACTGGCAGCCGGAGGAAGTCGGCAACATTCTTTACAATGATAAGAAGTTCGTTACCTTGCTGTACAGTTGGAACAACGACTATTTCACCGAATATAGCAAAGTCTCAGATGCGGGGAGTTATATCAAAGGAAGTATTTATGAGTTTATTGAGAGCAGCGAAAAGACTGTTATCGTTGTCGATTGTGAAAACTCTGATCCCTACAAGCTGTGTGCTACCTTAAAAAACCTCGATCACGAGTATACACAAAAAATTGCGTCGATCATTCTCTTTGATGATGTGCATACCGCCTCCGCATGGAGGATATTAGACAGCTTCACCGCAATTCATGTTGAACACATGATGATTGAACGGGTGAAGCAAAGCAAGTCACTCGTTGATGTCATGCTTATTGCACGAACTTGTCAGGAACACTACAAGAATAACGTCGATTCCTTTATTCTTGTTTCCAGCGACTCCGACTACTGGGGGTTAATCTCGTCTCTGCCGGAAGCACGTTTTTTAGTTATGATTGAACGAGAGAACTGCGGACCGGACTTGAAGAATGCACTTCTGAATGCAGGGATATTTTATTGCTATATTGATGACTTCTACTCTGGGAATGCCGAGGACATCAAGCTCGGCGCACTTTTCAAAGAAATGGAGCGTTATATAGACCAAACCGTCAGGCTCAATATCAACGAGATGTTCAGTGCCGCTTTGAAGGCAACGCGCATTGAGATGAGTTCGTCTGAGAAAAAACAGTTCATCGCAAAGTACCTAAAAACAATGCAAATGGAAATTACAGATGATGGTGACGTGGTTTTGCAGTTGAAACGAAAATAAGTCCGGTATTTGGGACACTTGCTATGATAAAATAGAAATGAGGACAGGCTGGCAACCAACAAATGATCCTCAAGTATTGGAGATGAAGATATGGCATACCAAAGCGAAGCGGCTCTTGAACAGCAGTTTATTGAGCAACTGACCAAGCAGGAATATACCACAGTCGCAATTCCTGATTATGACGCGCTGGTGGAGAACTTCAAAGTTCAGTTTGAAGCCTTCAATGCGCCAAAGCTGGATACGCCTATCACCGATAAAGAGTGGGAGCGTATCTTCAACCTCATGCTCGGAAAGTCTGTTTTCCAGAGCGCAAAAATCTTGAGGGATAAGTTTGTCCTTGAGCGTGAAGATGGTACAAAGGCATATCTGTCCTTCTTTGATCAGGACCACACGAAGAACATTTTCCAAGTCACTCATCAAACAACCGTGGTTGGAAAATACGTCAATCGTTACGACGTTACGATTCTCGTAAACGGCTTGCCCCTGATCCAAGTAGAATTAAAGCGCCGTGGCATTGACATCCGCGAGGCAGTCAATCAGGTCATGCGTTATAAGAAACAATAGTGTACCTTTCACGAAAGAAATATCTCAACTCTACTATCATTCAACATCCAAAATGATATACTCGCTTGCCATTCGGTTGCTAAACGGCAGCGTTAGAGCGATAATGCTCTTAGCAATCACAGGAGGTCAAAATCAATGTTCAATATTGACAAGAAGAAATTTGGCGCATTTGTCGCCGCACTTCGCAAAGAAAAAGGAATCACTCAAAAAGAGTTGTCAGAACAACTCTGTATATCTGATAAGGCTGTAAGCAAATGGGAAACGGGAGTTAGCTTGCCCGATACCGTTCTATTGATCCCTCTGGCAAATCTGTTGGATGTTTCCGTTACGGAACTATTGATGTGTGAGAGATTGCCGAACGATGATGTACTAAAACCTGATAAAGTTGAGGATATTGTTAAGACGGCAATCACTTATGCGGACGAAAGCCCTGAAAGGGCATATCATGTAAAGAGCAAGTGGATTGTCTTTTACGGATTTTCCCTTTTGATTTGTTGTATCGGTACATTTCTGAACTATACAACGGCGCAGCCCTGCATGGAAACCTTGGAAACGCTTGCGCTTCTAAGTGCGGTATTCGGCGCGTACTTTTGCTGCTTCGTCCGCACTAAGTTATCAAGTTTTTATGATGAAAACAGTGTAAACATTTTTTATGATGGCCCATTCCGCATGAATGTGCCGGGAGTAAAATTCAATAATCGCAACTGGCCACATATTGTGAGAACTCTCCGCTTGAGTTTGTGCCTGTGTATGATACTATTCCCAATTATTAACATCGTGGCGGGCAGCATTGTAGCAGATGTATGGGAAAACATAGGGAAATATGTTTTCTTGGCTATGTTCCTTTGCGGCGTGCTGTTGCCAATATATGTAGTTGGAAAGAAGTGTGAATAAATTAACTATAACCTGTAATAAAGCGTTGCACTAACTCTGCAAAATCTGCTGCACGACGGCAAAAGAAAAAAAGCCGTCGTACAGCAGTCCCATCAACACGCCTATATGAAACGGCGGCTTTGAATTTCAGAGCCGCCGTTTCTTTGCGCTTGCACAAACTGATGACGACTTGCAGGGACACGGTAGCCGATTGGAGGTTAATCTGCCGTGTCCATTTTACTTTTCCATAGCGTTCATGATCTGCACCAGCTAAAAAAAGCGTAGCCCCTCCATCGGAGCAGTCCGGCTTTGAAAGGTTAAGTGCATGAATCTTCTGAATGACCTCCTGTGATGGAAACGTGAATGCCCCGGCGCTGTGCCAGATGCACAGTGCCGGGGCATTCACGTTTCCAGCGATTTAATTTTCTCCCGACGAGGGACTGTTCGTAGGGTGACGCTTTCCATTTTGCGAAGACGTGAAAACTCAGTGCATTCCGTGGAAGAGTTCACGGGACAGCACACACCGTACACGCTTCCAATAATCACTGTTCAGTGCAATGTGTGTTCACTATCGTTAGTAAATTTACGGTTTTCACAATGCTTGATTCAGAGGGGATATTATTTGCCTTATTCTTGTGTGACATCAAGGGAAACCGGGTCAATGACCGTAACAGATTTACCCTGCTGATGAGCATATCTGACCGTCTTTCCGGTTCCGCTGGGGCTTCCATCCCAAACCGCGATCAGGACATCCGCATGATCAACCATATAACGGTTGCGCTTGTCCATGCAGTCGGGCGAGTAATGGGTTTGAATCAGTGTTTCCTTATCACACTTGGACGCAATGTCGAAATACCGATCTCTCAGAGCTTCCGACCACTTTGCGGCTTGACTTTCACATGGGATGGCGCTTTCGAGCGTAATTCCCGGATAGGATGCTTTCAGCCCCAGCACGATCTCGGCGGCATACATATCTACACCGATTGCCATTCCGGATATAAAGTGCGTGATGCCTTCATTTTCAATGAGACTGATAATTTGCTCTCTGAGAGTTTTTTTGAGGTTTATGCAGCGTTCGTCTTCCTCGTTGAAACCAAACGGGAGGTTTTGCGGACGATGCCCGGTAAAAGCACAGGTCTTCATTCTCTTTTTCATCTCCTTACTATGTATTAGAGACTGCTCCTATGTCTCTGATACATAGTATAGCACAGAGATATGAAATATTCTGTCGAAATAAGGGAAGAAAAAAGGCTGCGTGAAAAATCACACAGCCCATGATGGATTCAGCCATTATCTGCCGTTTCCTGCTGGATCATCAGCTCAACCATCTGCAAAATGCGCTTCTGCGCTTGCGGAGACAACGAAGCAAGTTTCTCTGAGAGTTCAGACGATTTATAGCTTGTCGAATGCTCCAGGACATCACAGAAAATCGCGTCTGCCGAAACCTCAAGCCCATTGAGAAGAATGATCAATTTCTCACAGCGAGGAAACGACATACCACGTTCAACCGTAGAAATATAATTTGCAGTCAGTCCGGTCTTTTCCGCAAGCTCTTCTTGCGAGATTCCGAGGCGTTCTCTGCATTGTTTTACTCGTTTACCTATTCGTTTGTCAATCATAGCGCGTACCTACACCTTTTCTATAACGCTCATAACAATTATATGGGTTAGAGGCATAGTTATACAGAAACGCTAATAGCGACGCTATGTATTAGCGTGTGATTTTCAACGGTATTTACAGAAAAGATACAAAAAAGAGCCTCTGTCGATGCCCGTTTTGGGTATCGGCAGAGGCTCTTGGTTCATTTTCCGGGCATTCAAACAAGTGCCGAAATCGACACTTATTTCTGCGCTAAAGAAAAAACTGCGCGGGGAATACAATCACTTAGGTTGGTCAATTTGCGCCGCTCTGAGGCTTGCAATCACAGGCTTTTTCAACCCCTAACTGTCTACACTGCGATGCCTTGCGGGAGAAGTGCGGACAGGCGATGAGATCCGCACGGAAGCTCTGCTTGCAGCTATGGACGCAGCGGACGCAGAAGCGGTTATACTTCCGGCGTCCGCTGTCCCCGATGAAGAATGACCACTCCTGCCGCCATTTCTGACTTCTGCTCATAAGTCAAGCTCTCCTTTGTGCTTTTTGGGAGGGCAGCACTCCTTCTGCTTTTCAGCCTTTGCGGACTTGAGCCTGTCCATGATGGAGGACTTCTCGCCGGTTTCGGGGGCTTTGGCATCAAGTGTCTTGTCTTCCTTCGGACCGTTGTTGATGATTCCGTCAATCATGCCGTAGTCATCCTCCATCGACATCTCCGCTGCCTTGAGATAGTTTTCCTTCTCAAGTGCCGCCATCCAGCTTTCCTTGCTGATACCGAGCATTCCGCCCTTTGCCGCATGGTCGGCAATCTCCTTTGCATCCACGCACAAGCCCTCGGTGTTATCCGAATAGAGACGGTAAACCTCGCAGCCCTTCTCCAAAGCCTTCTCAGCCGCCTCCTGACCGGCGGGAAGGACGCCAGCCCATGCGTAACCGTAGTCCTTCATATCCTGAACGGAGAGCGCAGGATCGGGCATTTCCGGCACTTCCTTGACCTCAAGGTCGAGAAGGCGGAGCGTGTCATCGTCAAAGCCGTTGTAGACATCATCAAGGATGAGCTTGCCGCGCTCATCGACAATGATGCAAGCCGCCTCATCGCCGTAGGTGTCATGCTCCATCAGATAAAAGCTGTGACCGCCGACTTCATGCTGGTCAATGGTGTGCCACGTCCCGATGTGACCGGCAACTGCCAGACCGGAGGTATCAGCATTCATCTCAAAGTCCTTCTGCTCGGTAGCTTCCTGCTTCTGCTGCTCCTTCGAGATCATGGGGATCGCAACAATCTTATCGCCCAACTTAACAAACTGCTCCGGAACTTTGAAGAGGTCGGAGAACTTCTGCATCTGCTCTACGGTCAGAGAGCCGAAGCTGTCATCCGTCAAGCCGACCACCATGAATGTTCCAGCAACAACATCGTAGATGTCACCGTCCTCATCACGCAGAGCGCGGTTCAGGGGCAGACCTTCCAGCTTGCCTTCCTCGTTGCAGACTAAGGCAACCGGGTCTTCGTAGGGATAAATTGCCTCGATGCAGCCGCCGACCTCATGCTGCAAGGACTTGAGATCCGAGTCAATCTCCTTCACATAAGGCTCCTTTCCCGGCTCAACGACGAGAACGGCGATGGTGCTGTCACGCTCGGCGTCTTCCCCTGAGCCGGTGATCCGGTATTCGTCGGGAATATCGTCCAGCTCACCGTTAAACTGTCTGTCCCAGCGTTCGCTTGCGACGCGGACATAGCCTTCATCGGTGAAGCGTCCCTGTTCATCATAAGCGATGTCGTGACCATAGCGTTCATAGTCGATGTAGTCTGCCAGAGGACCGAGATCCTTTTCGGAGTAGATACCGGCTTCGTTGGCATAGTAATAGCCGAGGTCATATTCGTCGTTGATACCGGGCATGATGTCGTAGCAGTCCAGATTGAACGTCAGGTTGATGAGATCGTCGATGTCGCTGACCTCATCGCAGCCAGCCTCCATAATGGCAACGAGCTTTTCCTGATCGCTCAGGGAAAGCTCGTCAATCAAAGCGGCAAGGTAGTTGAGCTTATCAAGACTCTCGTACTCACCAAGCATCTTCTGAACGCCGTAGATCGGGCATTCGTAGTCGGTGATAAACCACTCTTCGTAGGGCTGACCGAACTCATCCTGCTTGCCGATCCCGATGCGCTCAAAGACCTTCTGCATCTCTTCTTCGGTGGTGGGCAGCTTCACCCACTCACCGACCAGCATACCCTCGTTGTACTTGCCAAGGTTTGTGACGAAGGCTTCAAAATCACCGTCTAATACGGGCATAGGCATCCTCCTTTCAGTCATCCACCATGCCGTCCGGCATGATATACAGTTCCTCAAACTCCGCGTCGGTCATGGCTTCGAGCTTCCGGACAGTCTTATACATCAGCTCTGCGATCTCGCCGTCCATGTCGTTCAGGGTGACGCTCTTCATATCGTCGATCAACCGCTTCCGGCTGGACGTGTTGAAGCAGCACATGAGGTTGAGTTCTTCCACGGTAAAGTTTTTCATATCAGAGTTCCATATCCTTTCCTTTGTTTTTCTGCGGCTTCGGTGTGTGGGGCGGCTGTGCCTTCTGCGCGGATTTCAGCTTGTCACGGATAGATTCACGGGCAGCGGGCTTCTTCGGGATGGTGTCGTAGATGGCAGTTCCAGCGTCTTCTACATAGGAGCGGACATACTGGATGCTCTCAGAAAAGCGGATGGAGCGGTTCTTGTCCTCGATGTTGGTCAGCCGGACTTCATCAGCGGCAAAATCAACCGCGTCAATTCTGCACTTGATGCCATCCACATTCAGCGTTGCGCCGACAGGAATGTAATCTGCGCCTTTGAGTTCCTTAAAGGTCTCGCCGTCCTTGCTGAGAAAGACATCCGCTCCGGACTGCCAGAGCTTCTTTGATGCAGCTACCCATGCGCTTTCACGGAAACCAGTAACCGGCACGGAAGGCTTGCCACGCACCTTCTTTTCAAGAAGTTTTGTGCCGAGAAGCGGCGCGGCTTTCTTTGCGTCCTTGCCGTACAGCTCAAAATAGCCGTTCTGAGCAAAGCAGACCAGCGCATCCGGATGAGCCTTTTTGACTGCCTCATATTTGCGGAGTTCTGCGACGGGGAGCGGCGAAAGCACCTCTGTCCTATCTGCCTCCGGCAGTCTGTCACGGCGGCTTTTCTGCTTAGACAGCACTTCCACCAGAGCATCCGCGTCCTTCGGGAGCGTCTGGTGTGTCTTGACGCCGCCATGCTCACCGATCAGAGCCATTGCTGTATCGAAGCTGCTGCGGCAGGGGGCTTCCAGCATAAAGCCATCTGCAAAGGTCAGCCGGTCGTGATCCGGCGCAACCGAGTTCTGCGCCACATTTGCCGCCTGCTCCCGGTAGTTGATCTCAAAGGCATCTCCGAAGACCTTGCCGCGCTTAACGGCTTTCGGGACAATAACGCGGGCAATGCACTCGTCGTAGGTCTGTTCCGCATAGAAACGGAAGGTGTTGTGATCTCGCGTTCCCTGAATAAAGACCTGATTTTCATTGAGGCAGTGCGTCCCATGCGGACGGCAGAACCACATCAGCGTCTTGTCTTCGGGATTCTGGCTTTCGGCGGCGCGGCGGATGATGCGCTTGTCGATGTCGAAGTCTTCCTTGTAGCTGTCCACATGACTATCCACGAGCTTCTGAAGCTCCGCGATGATGTCAACGTCTGTGTATTTCTTCATGCGTCTCCTTTCTCACAACTCCATGTCGTGTGTTTTGGATTTGACCGGGGATTTCTTCTCCGGCTGTGTTTTCGCGGCAGCTTTGAGCTGATCGCGGATGGAGGGCTTTTCCTGCTTCTGCTCCTGCTTAATGTATTCCAGCGTCGGCAGCAGCTCACGATAACAGCCCTGTGTTTTCCGCGCTGCATGACGGCGATGGATTTTGAACAGCGGCTCACCATTCTGCGTGACCGTGTTGCCATCAATTCTAACGCCGTTCCGCGCCAGCAGATTGAAGGAGTGATTGGAGGCGCGATAGGACGCCCGCATTCCGTCATTGTTATAGGCAATCTGCCCCTTGAGCGTGTCCATGACTGCGGCTTTGATTTCCTTCTCTTCGGCGGTCAGACGGTGTGCCTTCGGTGCTTCCTCCGGCATGGGGGCAATGGGAGAATTGACCTCCACGGTTTTTACCTCAATCGAGGTAATCTCATCGTTCTCCCACGCAACAACCTCCGGGTCTCTTTCCTCTGTTTTCTCAGAAGTGACTTCCTTTTGAGCTTCGGACTGCTGGCGGAACGCATCCACGAAAAGTGCCGTCAGTCCGGGATTGGGTTTATCCACAAGGAAGCGGGAGGCATTCTCCGGGCAGACCTCAATGCTCTTCGCCCACTCCTTGAGGGGCTGCGGAATGCGCCCGTCAAAGTCTTTCTGCTGGATGGTGTTTGCGAGGACATATCGGACACGCTCCGGAGAGAACTGCTCAAGGACACTTTTCACGGCAGCATCCGCATCCAGCCGGTTATCACCGTAGTTGGAGCTGATCGCCGCTTCAATCGCCCTGCGGCATTCCACGTTTGCGGCGAGAGAGGCACGGTATGACTCCAGCTCACCGGCTTCATAGGCGTAATTCGCCGTCTCGCGGTAAATGGGGACTTCCGGCTTTTCCTCCGAAACAGCTTCCTTTACGGGAGCTTCGACTTCCATCTCTGCGGACTGTGCTTTCTCTGCCAGCAGCACCTTGAGCTTTGCGTCAATGCCCTCGATCATTTCAGCCGCCGTCTTGCGGATGGTGTCCAGAGAGCTTTTCAGCTCCTTGGTTTCCTTGCCGGATGACCAACCGGCGATATAGCCGAAAGAGTAGTCCGAGGTTTCAATGCCGTACCGCTGGCAGACGGTGTAGGCAACGCTTTCCGCTTCAACCTCCTTGGTGTGCCGATCCTTCTTATCTTCTGGCGCGGCTTTCTCATCCGGCTTGACGGCGTGGAGCTTCGCGTGGGCGATCTCGTGAATGGCGGTTTTGACCGTCTGGATTTCGCTCATGCCCTCCTGAATGGCAATGCGGCTTTCAACCGGCGAGAAGAATCCCTTTGCACCGCCCGGAATGTCCTCAAAGGAAATAGGGACGGGAGATTCCTGCCTAAGCGCGTCGAAGAACGCCTCGTAGTTTTCGACGGTGCCTTTCAGCTCATCGACGATGATGTCCGGAAGCTCCTTGCCGTCCGTCTGGGAAACATCAAAGACACTTACCACCTTGAAGGCAGGACGCAGGACCTCAACCGTTTCCGTGACAGCCTTTCCGTCTGCGCCGATCACCGGCTTCTGCGTCAAAGGGTCAATCTTCTCGCGCTCTTCCTGCGCCTTGTACGGCGCGGGTGCAAGAATCTTGATGCCCTTTTCACCCTTCATGACCTGACGGTCAAAGTTACGCTGCCACGAGGTATAACCGGCAACGTAGGTTGCTTCCGGCTTCTGCATTGCAATGAGCAGCGTGTTGTTGAAGGAATAGTTGTAGAACTTGGACATCGTGCGGAGATATTCCTTGAACCGCTCGGATTCAAACAGCTCCTTGATGCCCTGTTCCAGCTTGTCCGTGATTTCGCGGACTTGCTGTGCATTTTTGTTTTCAGCCATCTCAAACCTCCATTTCTTTTTTGTTCTGGGCAGAAGAAAACCCCGTCTGGGATTTGCTCAGTAAACGAGCCTTTACCTCAGACGGGGTTTCTCTACGCGTCATCCGACGATGGAAGATGTTATCCTCGTTCTCCCATTCAATCAGCCGGTCAAACATATCCGGGTGCTTTGTGACCATGTGCAGCAGCTCCGAGTCACTGGCATTGGGACAGAACCAGCAGCCGTTTCTCCGGCAGTGACCGTAGATCGGGGAAAGCAGCCCGTGTTCCTGACAGAGCTTGTAGGCGTCCGCCTCGGTCATACCGTATTTGCCAAGCAGACTGACCTTCTTCACGCCATCCAGACGGGCGAGACGTTTTGGCTCATCCTGCGCGATGCCGACATAGCTCACAGTGTCCGACGAGAGCGCAGCATTGTACTTGCGGACGGGCGGAATTTTGCAGTCCCGATTGACTGCACACATCCCAGCCCATGCGAAGCCGCGAACCTCGCCCTTATGCGGTCCGCGGGTGATGACATGATGGAACACATCATCGTAGGTTTTGTCTGCATGGAGAATGGTGAACTTGATGCCCAGCTCCTTTTCACAGAAGGGCTTGAGCCGGTCATAGATGAAGTCCCGGTGTTCCGGGACTTCACCGCTTGTGTCTTTGTCGAACATGACCTCACTGAACACGGCTTCATCCAGCGGTTCATTGTGCTGTGCAGCCAGCAGAAGGGTTGCCACACTATCCTTGCCTCCGCTGCAAGAGGCAATATACTTTGGGCGGCTCATCGGTCAAACTCCATCTTGAAGCTGACGTATTTGCCGCCGCTGTCATCCAGACGAATGACCGCATCATAGAGCTGAGGCTTCTTAGGCGTGTAAAGCCCGGTCACTCGGCACCAGCCCTTGTCCAGCAGCTCCTTTGCAATCTTCTTGGTCAGCTTCTTTTTCTTGCTGGAAAAGAACTTGTTGTCTTCCCACAGGCAGAAGGAGCATTCTCTGTTTGAGCAGTAAAAGTTGCCCTTGCCGACATAGACCGGAGAACCGCAGCGGGGACACTTGCCGATTTCCTCCTTGCCCGTGCCGAAACGCTGGGCTTCGGCATCGGAGAGAAACGGGTAGGCTTTTACCAAATCTCCGGTCATTCGGACAATGCCGCTGAGAAAGCCGTCCGCATCTGCCTTGCCGCGCTCAATCTCCATGAGCGTGTTTTCCCATTCCGCCGTCATTGCGGGAGAGGTGATCTGTTCCGGCAGGACGCAGACGAGGTTGCAGCCGTCCTTCGTGGGAACGAGGGATTTACCCTTGCGCTCTGCAAAGCCGGACTTCACCAGCTTTTCAATGATCCCGGCGCGGGTCGCAGGAGTGCCGAGACCTTTCTTCTCGGTGTCATCGTCAAACTGATCGTTTCCGGCAGTCTCCATCGCAGACAGGAGAGTGTCTTCCGTGTACTGCTTCGGAGGCGTTGTGAAGTGTTCTGTGACGCTGGCGGACACACCATCCAGAACATCGCCCTCGTGGACTTCGGGCAGGGACTTCACGGGATCATCCTTTTCCTTCGTCTTGAGGGATGCCTTGAACAGCTCTTCAATGGCTTTCCATCCGTTTTGAACAACGGTCTTGCCCTTGGTTTTGAACACATAGCCCTCGCAGGAGAGCGTGATCTGCGTTTCTGCGTAGGTGTGCTTCTCGCCGGTCGCACACAGAAGGCGCATTCCGACAAGATTGAGGATTTTCTGCTCCGACTGAGGAAGCGCGAAAACATCCTGCTTTTCAAGCTGGACGGTCGGGAGAATGGCATGGTGATCTGTGACCTTGCTGTTGTCGGTTACGCGGGCAATGTCCGGAGTGATCGAAACGCCGGAGAAAAGCGGAAGCTGACGGCAGACGATAAAAATAACCTGACGGGCGGTGTCCTCCATATCATCCGTGATGAACTGGCTGTCCGTGCGCGGATAGGTCAGGAGCTTCTTTTCGTAGAGCGTCTGAACGAGATCAAGCGTCTGCTGGGCGGTGAAGCCGTAGTATCGGTTTGCCTCTCGCTGCAAGGTGGTCAGATCGTAGAGCTTCGGAGGATTGACCGTCTTCGTTTCCTGCCTGAGAGAAGAAACGACGGCTTGCTTTTTCTCGCAAGCCGCCGCAATTCTTTTTGCTTCCTCTTCGGTTTTGACCTTTTCCAGATCGGCGGTCAGATCGCCCTTGCCGATGTGGATGTTGAAATACTTTTCCTTCTGGAACGTGGAGATTTTCCCGTCACGCTCCACCAGCATTGCAAGGGTCGGCGTCTGGACGCGCCCGACCACCAGCTTCTTGTGATAGAGCGTGGTGAAAAGGCGGGTTCCGTTGATACCGACAATCCAGTCTGCCTTCGAGCGGCTGAGTGCCGCTTCATAGAGGCGGTCATAGTCCTTGCCGTCCCGGAGATGCTGGAAGCCTTCGCGGATGGCGGAGTCCTCCAATGAGCTGATCCACAGACGCTTGAAGGGCTTGGTGCATCCGGCTTTGTTGTAGACCAGCCGGAAGATCAGCTCACCCTCGCGTCCTGCATCGGTTGCACAGACCAGCTCGGTGACGCGCTTGTCCTTCATGAGAGCGGACAGCACCTTGAACTGCTGTGTTTTGTCCTTCGTGACCTCAAACATCCAGCTTTCCGGAACAATGGGCAGATCGTCATATCGCCACTTGGCATACCGCTCATCGTAGGCGCTGGCGTCTGCCAACTCCACCAGATGACCGAAACACCACGAAACGATGTAATTGCCGCCCTCCATGTAGCCGTCCTTGCGGGATGTCGCGCCCAGCACCTTTGCGATGGACTGGGCAACGCTGGGCTTTTCAGCAATGACTAAGATCAATCTTCATCACCTTCCGTTTCGGCATCCTCCGCGATCTGCGGCTCTTCATCCTCGTTGATGTACGGCTCTTCCTCGTAGCCTTCATCATCAAAGAAGTCCATATCTTCATCCTTGGGCTTTCTGCCCTTGACGAACTTGATGTAGTAATAAGCTGCACCCGCAGCACCAGCAAGGGCAAAGATGACGAGGATCATGCCGATGTTGGATTTCTTTTCGGGTTTAGGGGCGGGGACATCGGTTTCCGCATCCTTGTCCGGTTCAGGTGTAACGGGGGCTGTGCCGGTGCATTCGCTCATGTTGGTCTTGCAGACCGGGCAGTCGGTATTGACTTGACCGGCAACGCATTTTTCCTTGCAGTTACAGGTGGTCAGAGCAGCCGCAGTGTCATCATCCAGCAGCGCAAGCAGATCGCTCTCATCGACCATGTTGAGAAAGTACGTCTGATACTGTTCCTCATCCTCATTGATGGGTGCATCGTAGTCGATGACAATGAAGAAGGTGTTGCCGCTCTTCGTCTGGACTGTGATGAACTGCTTGTTGGTTGCCTTATCATAGAGCAAGTCACGGGTGTAGGCGTTGCCCTCATCGTCAATCGGCTCACCCTTCGGCTTTTCCGGCGTGGGAGTGACTGCGGGCTGCTGTTCGGGCTGAGTTGCCTCCGTGACGGGAAGGTTCTGTTCGGTATCATCGGCGTAGGCAAACGCCGTGACCGAGAAGCAAGACAGAACCATGACGCAGACCGCAAGGACGGTCAGAAAACGAAACTTCTTACGCATTGTCGATTACCTCCGTATTTTCGGCGGGCTTGGTGCCGCCCTTCATGGAAGACAGGAACGCCATGATCTGATCCTTGTCCATCACCATAGAGCGCACGGTGTTGATGATTTCAAGGTTTTCCAGCTCCGTCTTCTTGTCGTACAGCTCTTTAAGCTGACCTTCGATTTCGGACTTCTTCTTTTCAGCCTTCTCGATGTCGGAGAGGACTTTCTGATACTTGGGATTCATGAAAAACTCCTTTCTTTTAATAGGCGGGTCTTCCGAAGGCGTAGAAATGCTGCTGCCAGTAGGAAGAATTGATGGATGTGTACTGAATGGGATCGCCGCAGTGGATCATGACCCCATCACCAACGTAGATGCCGACGTGAGACACGCCGGGGGTGTCATACGTCCCGACGAAAAAGATGAGATCACCGGGCTGGGCATTCGCCTTTGAAACCGGCGCACAGACGTTGTAAAGCCCTTGTGCGCCCAGCCGTCCGGTATTCACAAGACCGCTGTTTGTGAGGACATAGCTGACGAAGCCGGAGCAGTCAAAGGACGTGTCGGGATTGGAGCCGCCCCACACATACGGATAGCCGAGATACTTTTCCGCCTCGGTGATCAGTGTTGCAAACTTCTCGTCGTTCAGGTATTCCGGGTTGACATCGTAGTCGGCGGGAGGATTTGTGATGTACTTGTCCACATAGGGAGAGTCACCGAACAGATCCTCACGGTTGCCCAGCACCGACATATACGTTGCGTACATGGAGAGCTGTTCCTGAGACATGATGTAGACTGGGACGTGGGAGAGATTGAAGTTTTCGAGCTTCACGTTGCAGATGTAGTAGTCATACGGGACGCGGTAGGTTTCCGTGTGCGTGTTGCCGTCCGCGTCCGTCCAAGTGTCGGTCTCCGTGCGGTATCTCGTTTCGACGATGACCTCTTCGGTGAGGATGTACTGCTTTTCAAACAGCATTTGGAGCGTTCCCTGCACCTCATCCAGCGTGAACTCGCCCTCATGGAGAGCTGATAGAATGGAGATCAGCACATAGGGGTCATGCTCAATGTCATCCAGATCGAAGTGGTATTCATCGTAGTTGTGAGTGCTTTCGTAGGTGTCGAGATAGCGTTGCAGCTCTTGCTCCATCCGGCAATACTGCGCCTCCGCGCCGAGCATCGCGTCATCCTCGCTGAGATAAGAGGAAGCGATAACCGACGAGCCGGTAGAGGTGAGCATCGAACACGAGCTGATTCCGGCACCGAGCAAAACGAGAAGGGCAATTCCGACTCCGACCCAGATGAAGACCTCCTTGTTTTTCTCAAAAAACTCCTTGATCTTGTCGGACGCCTTCTCACCGAGCTTCTTGCCGGTATTCTTTGTGGCAGTCCCGGCGGTCTGAGACCCGGCATTTCGAGCGGCGGCATATTCCTTCTTGATGCTCTGCTTCTGGTAGTGCTTGTTCATGTTCTGCTTCTTCATCTCAGGATGCTCCTGCTGATTTCTCTCATATTGGAGCTTCGCATCCGCAGCATCCGCCTTGTGTTCCAGCTTGGAGACCTTCTCATAAGGCTTGTTGACGCTGCTTTCCCGATGATGACTGAAATGCCGAGCGGCAGTCTCGGCAGCGATCTCCGTTTTATGCGCCGCCTCAACCGCTGTGTTTTCCTGTTCGACCTCATGGATTTTGCCGTGAATGCCGGAAGCGAGAGTGTCACCGACCTTGCGGACGGTTTTCTCTGTCTCAAATTGCAGCTTGCCTTTGCCCTTGGGCTTTTTCAGCTCATCCTCAAAATGAAGGCGGGTTTTGCCCTTGCCGGTCTCTTCATCAAAGACACGCTCTTTCTTGAGAACCTTGTGCGTGGGCAGCTTCTCGCGGGCAGCGTCCAGACGCTCATGTGCCTTCTCAGACTTCCTTTCGAGCTTCTGCATCCGCTTCGTAGGTGGGACGGCATCGTCCGAGACCGGCTTTGCGGAGGCAGTCTCCGCCGCTTGGGAGAGAACGGCATCCGCGTCAACTATCTCCACTGCCGAGGTCTTGCGCAGCTTGTGCGTGACAACCGTTTCGGCAATCACCGTGCCGGTATGAGAAGAAACGCTGTGCTGCTCCAAAACAGGAGGCTTGAACGGTGTTTCCGACGATGGCAGCGGTTCAGGTACATTCTGGGGTGGATTTTCTGCCTTTTTCTCTTCTGTGACGGATGTTTCAGAGGACGGCTGAGTGTCGTTATCCTCAGCGTGTTCCGCCTGAAACTGACGCTGCTGACGGCGCATCTGCACCTTTTCCTGTTTCTCCGGTGAAAGTGCCTCGGAAGGCTCGGCTGTCTCAGCGGGCTTGACCAGCTCTGCATCTTCCAGCCGCTTTGACACGCGCTGCTCGGTGCCAGCCGTCAGGTTTTCTTCAACCGTGCCCTCCCGTGTCATCCGCACGACTACCTTGTCGCGGACTTTTAGTTCCGGTTCCTTCGCCATTAGATTTCACCTCTAATCCGCTTGTAGGCAAGCTCGGTGTATTCAGGGTTCAGCTCTATGCCCACGAAATGACGCCCCATCTGTGAGGCAACCATGCCGGTTGTGCCGCTTCCCATGAACGGGTCAAGCACAATGCCGCCTTCGGGACAACCGGCGAGAAGACAGGTCTCAACCAGCTTCGGAGGGTAGGCGGCATAGTGACCACCCTTGAAGGGAACAGTGTTGATCTTCCAGACATCGCGCTTATTGCGGAGCGGATTGATGTCACTGTCCTTGATCTCACCATGCTCACGGGGGCGGTTGATGGACTGCGGCTGAGGCTGACCGGGAACGGGCTTGCCGTATTTGTTGCCGCCCTTCATGCCGCGCTTGAGACGTTCTGCCGTTGCAGGGGCAATCGGCTCGGAGATTGCCTTGTAGTCAAAGAAATACTTCTTCGCCTTTGAGAACAGAAAAATATGCTCATAGCAACGGGCGCAGCGGTCTTTGACGCTCTCCGGCATGGGGTTATCCTTCATCCAGATGATGTCGTTGCGCAGATACCAGCCGGTATCGCGGAGGGCAAAAGCCAGCATCCACGGAATTCCGATCATGTCCTTCGGCTTGCAGCCCTCAACCTTGTTGTTGAGAGCCACAGCCTGACCGTTTCTGCCGTTGGGGTTCTTCGGGTCAACAAAATCGCCCTGATTGCCTTTTCCGGCGTAGGTGTCCGAGATGTTCAGCCAGAGCGTACCATCCGGACGCAAAACGCGCCTGACTTCGGTAAACACTTCCGTCAGGCGCGAGATATATTCCTTCGGCGTTGTCTCTCTGCCGATTTGAGCCTCCATACCGTAATCGCGGAGCGCGTAATACGGAGGGGACGTCATACAGCAATGAATGCTGTCACCGGGCAGTGTTTTCAGGATTTCAAGGCAATCGCCGGTATGAATGATGTCAAGTTGTATGGTGGTGTACCTCCTGTTCTGTTGGATTTGCGTTTCCGTTGAAATGTTGGCTGTAAAACCCGATAACATTTCAATGGGCATCAATCGGAGTAATACTCGTCCGGCTCGTAGTCCTCGTCTTCCATGAAGTCCTCGTCGAGATCGTCAATCTCGTCCGCCCAACGGTCGAAGATTTCCTCGGCTTCCTTCGCCGCCTCACGATAGAGGCTCAGCCGGTTCTTCTCAAAGGCGGCAAAGGCGGGGACGAACTTGCCGAACTCACGGAATGCCTTCACATCCTGCGTGCGCATATCTGCGACGCACTGGATGATTTCGGACATGGTGAGCAGATCGTCGATCATCAGCTCATACTCGCCCTTGGGGATAGAAACGGTTTCATCTTCACCCGCGTCAGCGAAAGGGGTATTCTCATCGTTGTTGCTGCACTCAGAAACATCAACATTGAAGTAAAAGCCGATCATATCCACGGCTACTTTGGTCATAATCTGACGCGCTTCCTTGACCTTTTCGTCGATGTCCTCCCTCACATGGAGGTAGGCGCGGTGATGCTTCTTGAGGTCGCTTTCCAGACGGATCAGATCGGTCAGCTCCCACAGAGCCTTAAACAGCGCGGAGGTGTTCTCTCCGTATTCGATAGCGTCCGCATAGGGAATGGTAATCATCTTGTTGGTCATATTCAAAAATCCTCCTATCAGTTCTGTACGGTTTCTTCTAAGCGGGTGGTCATGATGCGGTAGAGCTGGGTGTCCTTCGGGAAATCGTCCTTGAAGGGAACGATGGTCGAGCCGTAGAAGATCAGCCCCTCACCGGCGTTGGAGTTGGTGATGTAGTTCTGCTGGCTGGGCGAGATGTTCAGCGCCTTCGAGAGAATCTGCCGGTCGCCGGATGCCTGATTCAGAAGGTAGACAAAATCCGAGTTTTCAAAAATGTTCTCCACCTCGCGGGAGGCAAGAAGATCCTTGACGTTCTGCGTGATTCCGGTCGGGATGCCTCCCCATTTTCTGAAACGCTTCCAGATTTCCACGCTGTACGCGGCGGTCTGTTCCTCTTTCAGCAAAAGGTGGAACTCGTCCATGTAATAGCGCGTTGCCTTATGCTGGGCGCGGTTAATGGTCACGCGGTTCCACACCTGATCCTGCACGATCAGCATACCGAGCTTTTTGAGCTGCTTGCCGAGTTCGCGGATGTCATAGCAGACAAAGCGGTTGTTGACATCCACATTCGTTCTGTGATTGAAGACGTTCAAAGAGCCGTGAACATAGATTTCAAGGGCAGTTGCGATGCGCTGTGCCTCCGGCTCCTTCTGATTTCTCAGAATGTTGTAGAGGTCTTCGAGGATTGGCATTTTCTCCGGCTTGGGGTCTGCAAGGAACTCCTGATAGACCATGCGGACGCTGCGGTCAATGATGGTCTTCTCAACCGGCTGCAAGCCGTCCTTGCCGCCGACAATCAGCTCACACATGGAGAGGATGAAGTCGGATTTCAGCGTCAGCGGGTTTTCCTCTTCGGAGTAGTTCGTGTTGATGTCCAGCGGATTGATGTAATCCGTGCTGACCGGCGAAATGCGGATGACCTGACCACCGAGCTTCTGCACGAGGGGAAAATACTCGGCTTCGGGGTCGCAGACGATGATGTCATCCTCCGTGATGAGGAAGGCGTTCGTCATTTCACGCTTTGCGGAGAAGGACTTACCGGAACCGGGCGTACCCAAGATCAGTCCGTTGGGGTTTTTGAGCTGCTTGCGGTCAACCATGATCATGTTGTTGGACAGCGCATTCAGCCCGTAGTAGAGAGCTTCGCCGTCCTGAAAAAGCTCCTGCGTGGTGAACGGCACGAAAACCGCTGTGCTGGAAGTGGTCAGTCCGCGTTCGATCTCCACCTGATTGATGCCGATAGGCAGAGAGGACATCAGCCCCTCTTCCTGCTGGAAGTCAAGACGCTTGAGCGCACAGTTGTACTTCTGAGCGATGGCGGCGGTCTGAAAGACCGCGTTTTCGAGCTTCTGGCGGTTGGTTGCCGTGTTCATGATGAGGATGGTCACAAGGAACAGTCTCTCGTTGCGGGTCTGGAGATCCTGCAACAGACGCTTTGCCTCACCGCCGAAGGTAGCGAGATCGGACGGAATGATGTCCATATCGTAGCCGGAGCGGACCGCCTTTTTCTGCTCTTCAATCTTCATCTTGTCGAGGTCGGTGATCTTCGACTTGATGCTCTTGATTGCCTTCGCCTGGTCAATCGTCCGGATATGAAAATTGACCGTGATGTTGCTGTCCATCTCAAGGAAGTCGGCAAGCATACGGTCATTGAGTTCCGGCGCGAGGATTTGCAGGAAGCTCACCGCGCCGATGGTTCTGCCCATCTTGAAGCACTTGCCTTCACGGAAGTCAAAGGAAGTGGGCGCGATGAAGTCCTTCGTGCTGAGTCCCGTCCGGGCTACCATGTCAAAGGAAAAGCGGAACGGCTCATTGGTGTCCATGTTGAACACATCATGAAGCACTTTCAGCCGTTCGTAGCCGGACAGCGGCTCGGTTCTCACACCGAGGGTTTTGAAGTTGTTGAGAATATCGGTTTCAATGCGTTCGAGCTTCGGCTTTGCCGTGCGGAGGGAGTCCGCCTCAATGCCGAAGGTGATGTACTTCCTCTTGACCAATCCGTTGTTGCCCTTGGTGAGCTGGCTTTGCAGCATACCGGAATACTCGGAGCGGATGTCGTTGAAGGCGTCCTCCTGTGCCGGAATGTTGATGCGCTTGCGGAACTCATTGAGGCTTGCCTTCTGATTGATGAAGGAGAGCTGGACGAAGATCGAGCTGTCGAAGTAGTTCAGAAAGTCGCACCAGTTCTCAAAGATGGCAGTTTTGTCCTCGTTCTGCGCAAGCTGGTAGTTGATGTCCTCAAAGGCGATGGACTTCGTGTAGAGGCGGCTGTTCACCTTGCAAATACCGTCACGGCACATCTCCACATAGGGGATGGTCTGCTGGGCGGACTTGCGGACTTTCTTTGCCTTCCTGTCCTTTTTCTTCTGCACGACGATTCGCTTCTTTTCCTGAGCGGAAAGGGCGTCGCCGTAAACGACGCCGTTTTTGACGGTCATCTTAGGCTTTGCCTTTGCTGTGCTGTTGTTCAAGCTGCAATTCCTCCTGTTCTTTGATTTTCTTCTGAATCTCAGCGTAGAGATTGTTTGTGCGATATGGACGCACCTTGTCCCGGATAAACATGGACTGTACGATGTGGTACAGATACTTTTCGGCGGGCTGTCCGTCCTTCTCGTAAAGCGCGAAGAAGATGAACGGGAGCATGATCACCACCATCAGCATTGCCGCCGTAGACAAGTCGAGATGCGCCTTCGCCAGAAAGAAGATCGGGACGCCGACTGCCGCAGCGATGGAAAAACAAATAAGCTGCCGCTTGGTCAGGTTGAACATGACCTTCGTTTTGACGCGGTTAAGATCCTTCGGGACCGGAACAAATGCCATTGACTGTTTCCTCCTATTACAATAAATTTGGACAGGAAAGCCGGGCAGCCAGTCCGGCTTTCTTTCCA
>NZ_QSBX01000029.1:0-29338 GCF_003465835.1 Anaerotruncus sp. AF02-27
GGGGTCCGGCCCTTTTTATATTCCACAAGCCCGAACCACGCGGGCTGTTTTTCCGGAGAGGGCTTCTTTATCCGCCGAACCAACGCAAGGGGACCTCGACCAGGGGCGGCACCAGTGCAAGCAAAAAGCACAGCACCGTCTGCGCGATGAAATACGGCATGGTCGGCAGAATGATTTTGTCCATTTTCACCTTCCCAGTGGCGCAGGCCACATTCAATACGGGACCGACAGGCGGCGAGGTCAGGCCCAGCACATTCATGAGCACAAACACAATTCCAAAATACACAGGATCGATCCCCGCCGCTTTGACCAGCGGAAGCATAATCGGCGTGAGGATGAGAATGCTGGGCGTCACGTCCATGGCAAGGCCCACAACAACCACAATGAGCATCAGCACGAACATCAGGAGGGTTGGCCGTTCCACCAGCCCGCCAAGGCCGGCTGTCATCATCTGTGGGATCCGCGAGATCGTCATAAAATAGGCGGCGCAGTTCGCGGTTGCGGCAAGGAACATAATCACAGCCGACATTTTTGCCGACGCTACAAACGCTTTGCGCAGATCCTTGATTTTCATCTCACGGTAGACAAACAGGCCGATCAGGATCGCGTAAACACAGGCGATAACGCCCGCTTCGGTTGCGGTGAAATAACCGGAACGCAAACCGACGAGGATGATCACCGGAAGCAGCAGCGCCCACAAGCCGGCAAGGATGATCCGCACCGCTTCTTTGGCGGTTGGCCGCGGCATGGTTTCCGTGTCCGGCACAACCCCTTTTTTCCGCGAAACAAAAAACCACACCACACAGGCGATGAGCGTAAGGTAGACCGCGGGCGCGATGCCGCCCAGGAACATCGACTTGATCGATACGCCGGCCGAAATTCCGTAGACGATCATCGGCACAGACGGCGGCATGATTGGCGCGACCAGGTTGGCGCTCGCGGTAAGCGCTGCGGCCTTTTCCCGGTTGTAACCGGAGTTGGCCATCATCGGGATTAAAATGGCGCCCAGCGCAGCGCAGGCCGCGACGGCGGAACCGACCAGCGAGGCGAACATCAGGCAGGCGAAGATCGTAACGTAGCCCAGCCCCCCGCGCACCCGCCCGATAAAGACGTTGCAGAACGCTATAATGCGCTTGGTGAGCCCGCCGCGGTTCATGATTTCACCCGCCAGCACAAAGAACGGCAGCGCCATCATGCTGACCGAATCCGAACCCTGCATCAACGTGCGCGCGATAATCGTGGGATTCGCGTCACCGCCGCCGAGCGACAGCGCCGTGCAAACGGCGCAGAAGAGCAGCGCCACGGCAATGGGCAATCCAATCAGAATGCCTACGAGCATGGATGTGATAAAAATAGCGATAATCATTGCATACCCGCTCCTTCCCCCAGGATACCGTCCGAAGACGGTGTGTCGTCCTCTCCGTGATCCCCAAACAGCTCCAGTACGGATTCTTTCAGGACGAACACACGGTACAGGTTTACCAATGAAATGATAATCACCGATACGCCCAGCAGGACGCCGGCAAAATGCACCAGGAACACCGGGAAATGGGTCGCTACCCAAAAGTCATTGCGGTTCTTCCACGCGTTCTGGAACGCGCCTGTTGCCAATACGCCCATCATCCAGATGATGATCCCCTGAATGATCACGTAAAGGGCTTTCTGCCCGCCGGGAGCAAGTTTATTAATTAAGGTGTCGATCATCAGGTGGCGGTTTTCGCGCGCGGCAATGATCGACCCCAGGTACACCAGATAAATGAAGCAGATGCGTGCGATCTCTTCCGTCCAGGCAAAACCCAGACCGAACTGGCGCAGCACAACGTTTAGAAAGGTGAAAAAAATCATAACACCCAAAAAGATTGCAATCACAACCTCCAGGGCCTTGAAAAGCTTATCGATAAACGCATGAAAGCCATGCGGCTTCTGGATGGTTTCAGACATAAACGATCCTCCTCTTTGATATGCAAGACCGCACCCCGGGGGAAAGGGGCACGGTCTTGTGCTGATTCAATTACTCTACAGCATTGATTTTGGTGATCAGGTCTTCTGCCCAGTCGTTCTCAGCAAGGAGCTTGTCGAGCGTGGGCTGAATTTTTTCGATAATCTTTGCTTTGTCCTCGGCGGTGCAGGCGGTAACCGTCATGCCCGCCTCTTCAAGCGTTTTGCGATCCTTGTCGACCGAGGCGATGTAATCCACCCAGGCCTGCTCCGCAGTGGCTTTTCCCGCATCGACGATAATCTGGCGCTGGTTATCGGACATTTCCGCGAGTTTATCGGAATTCGCAACGATTTCAAGCGTCGCGACGATGTGGTTGGTCTCATAGAGATATTTCTGTACTTCCTGGAAATTCTGGGCAATGACAGTCACCATGCCGTTGTCCTGCCCGTCCACGGTTCCGGTTTCAAGCGCGGTGAACAGTTCTCCAAGCGGGATGACCGTTGGAGAAGCGCCGAGATTCTCGGTGATGCCGACATGGATCGGGTTATTGGGCATCCGGAATTTCTGGCCCGCAAAATCCTCGACGCTCGTCAGCGGCTTATTGGAAGTGAAGGTGCGCGCGGAGTTGGGACCCCAGCCGAGAATTTCCACTTCCGGGAATTTCTCGTGGAATTTCGCGTTGACTTCGTCCGCGATAGAACCGGTCCAAACTTTTTTCGCGTGATCGAGGTCACGGTACAAAAACGGCCAGTCGGAGATCAGCATCATGGTAAACTCCTGGTTCATGGGGGTGCCGACGACCGCAAAATCAATGGAACCGTCGCGCACGCCCTGCCAGAGGGCCGCTTCGTCGCCCAACAGGCCGTCATGATACACCTCGACCTTGATTTTGCCGCCGGATTTTTCTTCAATCTGCGTCTTAAATACGTTGTCGAGCGCCGCCGCCATCGGGTGGGTGACGCCCCAGTTGTCGCCAACTTTAAGGCTGAATTCCTTTTCATCCGTCGCAGCATCCCCGCCTTTTTCGCTCGGTGCCGCCGCGCTTGACGCCGGGGCGGCAGTCCCGCCCGAAGGGGTGCTCTCAGAGCAGGCTGTCGTAAACGCCGTGATCGTCACAATCGCAAGAATGGCTGAAAAGATTCTTTTCATTGTCTAAATTCCTCCTGCATTCACAAATTGCGGATTTCTCCTGTTGTTTTCCCTTTCTATCTTCAGCGGCTTTTCATAATTCCCCCGCCGCTAACTGTCCAATCGCTTATTCCTGTTCATCAAACAAAATGACCATCTTCTTCATATCCTTTACCGGATGCAGGATATTTTCAAAAACCTGGCCGACCTGTTCAAACGGAATGTAATGGCTGACCATACCCTCCAGCTGAAATTTCCCCTCCAGAAAGTTTTGGATCGTGGGCTGGAATTGGCCGGACGACATCCTGGTCCCGGCGATGGTGAGCTCCCGCACATTGATCATCGCTTGGGAAATTCCTTCCGTTTCCGTACAAAAGCCCAAGGGAACCACTGTGGCGCCATTTGCGGGAATCCCCTGCTCCAAAAGCGCGGTGAGCGAGCCGGGATAGCCCGCGGAATCAAAAATTGCGTCGACCCCACCGCCGTCTGTAAACGCCTGTACGCATTCCCTAAGATTCTGCGTCCTGGTATTCACGACCGCATCGGCCCCATAATCCTTTGCGCGCGCAAGGCAGCTTTCGTTGATATCCGCGCAGATGACCCGGCAGCCTTTTTGCTTCAGGGTTTGCAGAATCACCGCGCCGATGGTTCCGCTGCCAAGCACCAGTACCGATTCTCCGCCCTGTATCCCAGCCCGGCTGGTGCAGTGGCCCCCAATAGCGAACGGCTCAATAAGCGCCGCGTCCCGGAAAGGGATTTGCCTCGGCAAAAGGTAGACCTCATGCACGGGAACGGTGAAATATTCCCGCCAGCCGCCATCGGTCGCCGCACCGCGCGCTTTGACCGTGCGGCAGATATTTCGGCGCCCGCGCAGGCACTGCGGGCACCGGCCGCAGGCAACCACCAGATCGACCACCACAGCGTCGCCGGGTTTCACGGCGGTCACATTTTTGCCGATTTCCACCACCACGCCGGCATTCTCATGGCCGGGAATGCGGGGATAAACCGCGTTGGGGTTTTCTCCCAGAAACAAATGGATATCCGACCCGCAGACGCCGGCGGCCTTCATTTGGATCAGGACCTCCCCGTCGCCGGGCTTTGGGATTGGGACCTCACGCACTTCATATTGCCTGGGTCCGGTGATGACTACTTCCTTCAATATCGCACCCCCTAAAGCTTCAACATAAATAATTATTTTAAATAAAAATATTAATATGATATATCATTATGATATAACTGTTTTGACAATATTAATATACCACTCAAAAATACATTCGTCCATAAGAATAACCAACAAAATTTCTCAGGATTATCCATCAGGTTATACAAAAACTGGAAGAATAATGCTAAATAAAATTTGCGATGCATATTATTTGAAAATCCCATTGTATAAAGAATCACAATGTACTACAATATATTAAGATTATATTCCAGTTGTTGGCGGCGCAGTCTATTTATTTGCGGAGGGACATTTATGACCAGTCAAAAAAAATCCAAAGAAGCGCAGACGGCGGGTGAAAATGTATATCAGTATCTGCATACCAACATCATCCAGCTTCAGATAAAGCCCGGTCAGACCATAAACATCAATGAACTGAGCGATTTTTTAAAGGTAAGCCGTTCTCCTATCCGGGATGCTCTCGTCCAGCTCGCCAGGGATGGGCTTGTGACAACCACACCGCAAAAGAGCACGATCGTTTCCAAAATCAATATCCCACGCGCCAAAGATGAACGCTTTATGCGGGCCTGCGTGGAGGAGCGGATTCTGGAGGAATTTTTAAAATGCTACGAGCAAACGCACATCGACGCTTTGAAGGATGTTTTGGAGCAGCAGAAACAGCGGATGGAAAATAAGGATATCCGGGGATTTTTGCGCACTGACGACGCTTTTCATTCGGTTTTCTTTCAGGTAACCAACCATCCGTTTTCATTGGAAAACATTCTGAACATGTCGAGCCATTATTTCCGCATGCGTCTGCTGTCGCTTTCGGCACTGGATATCTGTGAGCAGTCCTACCGGCAGCATCAGGAGATCTTGCAGTTGGTGCTGGCCAAGGACTACGCAAGCATCCGGGAGATGATCAACCGCCATATCGTGGATAAAAAAGATGAGGAAATCCGCATGGAGCGCAAGTTCCCCGATCTGTTTACCGGGATCGAGGGCGCCGATTACCTGAAAAGCAAAATCTGGGAAGATGATTTTCTCATGACAATTTAATCAGGCCGTTTTTGCGGCTGAAAAAATAAGCAGGGACAGGCCGGATACCCGGCTTGTCCCTGCTCGTTTTAAAAGATTGCTCCCGGCGAAAGCCGCCCTGGAAGCGGCGCCTGCAATCCGTCTATTTTTTTGTAGCGTATTCTTTATATCAACCGTTGGTTTTCAGGAGCCATACGGCGAAGGTTTGCACTGCGCCGCAGATTTCGGTATAATGGAAGCCAAAAAGGAGGCGATCCATATGTATGAACAGGTTCAGATCCCACTGGAAATCCTGAAGGGGAAATACAGTGCTATGATCCTGCTCTACCTCTGTCATGAAGGCACGCAACGGTTCGGAGAGATCCGCACGGCAGTGGGGTCTGTCTCCAACAAAGTACTATCTAAGCAACTGCGCGATCTCGAATACCAGGGCATGCTGGTGCGCATTGCCGGACGGCATCCCAACCTCTGCTGCAGCTACAGCGTTACCGAGCGTGCGCTTTCCCTGCTGCCGGCACTGGAGGCACTGCACAGCTGGGGATGCGGACAGCGGATCTAATCCCGGTCTACCGCCTGCAAAAACGCCTCCATTTCCTGGAGAGGCATCTCAATCACATGTTTTTCAGCGGGATATACTCCGGCGTTCACATCCCTGATGAAAGTTTCAAATACTTCCACCGACCGCTCAAAGAAATGATCATACTGGATACTGTGGCGGGGATAATGTCCGTTGTGGCTTCCCAAAAGGTCACTTGCAAACAGGTACTGGCCATCGCATCCAGCTCCCGACCCCATTGAATAGGTGAGGAACTTTACCCTCTGGCTGATGTAAGACGCTATCTGGTGGGGAATACATTCCAATTCCGCGCAGACCGCGCCCGCATCATCCAGCGCAAGCGCGGTGCGGTAAAGTTCTTCCGCTTCCCGCGCGGTTTTCCCTATTGCCCGGAATCCTCCAATCCAGTTCGAGAAATAAGGCACCAGACCTAAGTGTGCCACACAGGGGATATGCTGATAGGTGAGCTTTGCAATCCGGTCGGGCCGCATACCCGTGACATAAATGAGATCGGCGCCGCCCTCCATCAGCTTGAGGGCGTCCCGAATCGCCGTTTCATCGCTGATGAGGCAGCTGTCCATCGGCATCACTGCGGTGATGAGCAAATCCGGAGCCGCCGCCCTGATCTGCGGCAATATCGAGAGGGTCTGTTCCACCGGCTGGCGCCGTCCAATTACAAGATTATCCACCCCGGCAAGCGCGCAGGCGCTTGCTATATTTACATCCGGGGCATTTACCACAATCATCTGACGCTTGCCTTTCATTTCCCTGAGTTGTTTGATCGTCATCTTTGCCATAATAACACCTTCATTTTCAAGATTTGCGGCGCTTACAGACCGATGCTCTGCAAATCTATTCCCCGGTGTCCGTATCGCGGGGATTGTTTGCAAAGAAATCCCCGTAATGATTGAGCACATGCTCGTTGACATTGGCTGCATAGCCGTTCAAATGGGCCTGACAGAACTGGATTGCCCTCTCCAGATGGCGGCCTGTGATCATCTGAAACATCTCATAGTGCTCCCGGTAAAGGATCTGGAAACTGCGGGATACAGAATAATATAAAATCCGATAGCGGATATACTGGTGGTCAATCTGCTGTAGGGCATCCCAGAGTTTCTGTCTGCCCACCTGGGCGTAACACGCTTGATG
Source organism: Anaerotruncus sp. AF02-27 (assembly GCF_003465835.1). NCBI lineage: Bacteria > Bacillati > Bacillota > Clostridia > Eubacteriales > Oscillospiraceae > Anaerotruncus > Anaerotruncus sp. AF02-27. The sequence continues at coordinate 6,970 of NZ_QSBX01000029.1, forward strand.
GAAGCGACTATCGAGGGTAAAGAACGCCTCCGGGTCAACCACACCGGAAACCTGCTTTTTCTGCTGCAGGAGGTTGCGTTTAAGCTTGTCAATAAAGAGCGGTGTCTGCCGCTCGATCGCCTCCATTAGGATATGGTGCTCCACTTTCTCCCGCATATAGACCATCTGCATGATATAGTCGAAATCCAGATAGGTCACAAAACTCCCTTTCTGAGGGATGGTATAGATGAGGTCTTCGGCGCGCAGCTTGGCGAATGCCGCCCGTACCGGCGTGCGGGACAGCCCGAAACGGGCTGCCACTTCATTTTCGCTGATTGTGGAGCCGGGCGCGCGTTTGAGCATGAGGATCTCATGCTTTAAGGCGTGGTAGATGTCCTCCACCGTGTAAATCTGTTTGGGCATCAGCTCGATCAACGGGGTGGCTCCTCTCCGAATTTTCATTTGTGTACATGTGTACATGTTTATCATAGCATGGTGATATTCTGCCGTCAATTGGAGAACAAGTTGAAATTGGATCTTCCGTTTTTGTGGAATCCTCCAAAATTATTTCCTTATTTCCTTTGTTTTCTTCCTATATATGACAGTTTTTTATCAATCTTTTCCCATGAAAAGATATGGATAATTCCTTTTTGTACGACATCCAAATTATACGCTAAAATTTAGTTCAATTTATTATATATGTTTTACGTTTCTGATTAGTAACTTATATTTTTGGGGAAGCGCTTGCCGGCAGCAGGCGCTTTTCCTTATGATAAGGATACAGACTGATGCTCGCAAATCAAACCCAGCACAATGGAAAGGAGTGGAGTCCTCGAATCAGCCCCACACTGCCCATCGGCACCGTGTGGATCAAGTTTCGCGTGATGTTAAGGATTAAAGGAGGAGAAGATATTGAAAAAGTTTCTAAGTTTACTGCTTGCTCTCGGTATGATGGCATCGCTCGCCGCCTGTGGCGGAAATACCTCCAGCACACCCAGCGCTTCTACGGCATCCACCCCGGCAACTGCTTCTCAGGCCGATTCCAATTCAGCGCCCACCGCACCGACAGACGAGGTGTTTGAACTGAAATTTGCTCACCACCAACAGCCTGACAGCCCCGCAGGCCTAGGGGCCCAGCGGCTGGCCGACCGGCTCAACGAAAAGTCAAACGGCCGCCTGAAGGTCACAGTTTATCCTGCTGAACAGCTTGGTACTGAAAAATCGGTCTTTGAACAGCTCAACGAAGGTGTCGTGGATATGAGCACTTTGGGCTTCGGCATCATCGGCACTATGTCTCCATCGGCATTGGCAATGGAAATGGGCTACATGTTCCAGGACTACAATCATCTTTCTGCCTTTCTGGACAGCGACGTTTTTACCACAGAAATCGTGAATCCTGCAATTGAAAAGGCTGGTGTGCGTATCGGCGGCGCTTATTATAACGGTGTTCGCCACACCACTACCTCCAGCAAACCTGTGACCGATCCTGCCAGCATGGCTGGCGTCAAGCTGCGTGTACCGAGCAGTGATATGCTGCTTGCAACCTTTGAGGCAATGGGGGCCTCCCCGACGCCGATGGCTTTCTCCGAAGTCTATATGGCGCTGCAGAACAACACCATCGACGGACAGGAAAATCCCATCCCGACGATCATGTCGATGAAGTTTTACGAAGTGCAGAAATATCTCTGCCTGACCGGTCATATGGTTCAGGCCGCTACCTTCGTCGTCAGCGAAAAATCTTTTCAGAAGCTTCCCCCCGATCTGCAGGAGCTGATGCTTGCCGAGATGAAGGATGAAGCCCGCGTCACCTCCGAGGACGTCCAGGCCAAAGAAACTGAGCAGCTCGGAGAGCTCCAGGAGCTGGGCATGGAAGTCGTGGAAACGGACAAACAGGCCTTTATCGACACTATGCCGCCGGTCATTGAACGGTTTGAACAGCAGTGGGGCGTAGGCCTTTACGACAAAATCCAGGCCACTAACCCAAACAAATGAAAGTGCCGGCCGGTGGATTTCCGCCGGCCGTGCAATCCTGATTTGCTTTTTCGCCGGCATCCGGCCGGCCCTTCTTTGACAGCTCAACTTTGAAAAGAGGGAGTATTTTATGAATTTGCTGCGTAAGGCTTGGGATATCCTGATGAAGCTGGTGGAATACGTTATCGTTTTCGGCCTAGTGGCGATCTGCCTGATTCTGCTTTATCAGGTCATCTCCCGTTATCTGTTTAATAAACCTCTGATCTGGAGCGAGGAGCTCTCGCTCTTTTTGCTCACCTGGGTCTGTTTTATCGGGGTGAGCTACGGGATTAAGCATCGGATGCATATCCGGATGTCTTCGCTTGTCAAGGTGTTCCCCCTACAGGCACAGAAATTTCTGGCCATTCTGGTGGACCTCCTCTGCATCGGCGGCTTTCTGGCCGTCATGCCGGATTCCTGGGCCTATTTTCTGAAGCAGTGCTTTATTCGTTCCCCCGGTATGCAGTTGCCCTACGGCTTTGTGGTCGTCTGTCTGCCGGTGGGCTTCGCGCTTGCGATTATCAGCCTGCTGATGGATATCGGGCGCGTCTGGCAGGGGGATCTACCCACCGATTGAGCCCTGCTTATCTCAAGGCGGGATTCCCGCCGGAAACGGAGGAATTTATGGCGCTTTTGCTTGGAGCATTCGTGCTGTTTTTGCTGATTGGCATGCCGGTTTCCTTCTGCATGTTCATCAGTTCCGCAATGTACCTCATTGCCAACGACATTTCCCTCATATCCCTGGTGCAGCGGGTCTCCGCCGGAGTATTCTCCTTCCCGCTGCTGGCCGCCCCCTGTTTCATCCTAGCTGGAGCCATTATGAACATGGGTGGGGTCACCAACCGTATCTTTGACTGGTGCAACAAGCTGGTCGGCCATATTCCCGGCGGCCTTGGGCATTCCAATGTTTTGGCCTCCATCGTCTTTGCCGGCATGTCTGGCACCGCTGTCGCGGATGCTGGCGGACTTGGAGCGGTGGAGCTCAAAGCCATGAAAGACGCGGGTTACGAGGAGAGCTTTTCTCTAGCTATCACCGCCGCGTCATCCACCATTGGACCAATTATACCACCCAGCCTGCCTGCTGTTATGGTCGGCGTCATTGGCGGTGTTTCAGTTGGCAGGATTTTCATCGGCGGCATTCTACCCGGTGTGTTGATGGGGCTCATGCTTTCGATCATGGTGTATATCCTTTCGGTGAAGCGCGGTTACCCCAGGCTGCCGCGTGCCACCTTCCGTGAGATCTGCACCTCCACCCAACATGCCTTTTTCCCACTGATGACGGTTGTTCTGGCTATCGGCGGCATCCTCACAGGTGTGATCACTCCCACCGAGGCGGGAATCATTGCCCTCACCTACGCCACTATCCTAGGATTCTGCTACCGGGAGCTGAATCTGAAAAAGCTCTACAGCATTATTGTGGATTCCTCTGGGACCACTTTGAGCGTCCTGTTTATCATCGCCTCCGGCACCATCTTCGGCTGGATTCTAGCGATCGGACAGGTGCCACAGACCGTTTCGACCTTCTTCATGAGCTATATCACCAACAAGTGGGTGGCACTCCTGGTGATCAACATCCTCCTGTTGCTGTGCGGCTGTTTTATGGAAACAATGTGCGCCATCAGCCTGCTCACCCCGATCCTGATGCCAGTGGCTTTAAATTACGGCATTGACCCGGTGCATTTTTCGATCATTCTTATTCTGAATCTCATGCTGGGGCTGATTACCCCGCCGGTCGGTGTGGTGCTCTACATCCTGTCGAGCCTCTCGAAAGTCTCCTTTGACAAAATTGTCAAAGCCACCATGCCTTTTTTGGGCATGCTGGTGCTCGCGCTTTTGATCGTCACCTTTGTGCCGCCCATCGTGACCTTCCTGCCCAACCTTGTCTACAACTGACCGAAAGGAGCAAAATCCATGGGAACCGTGAAACTGCCCGAACTCGGGCCGGGAATCAAGCTCTGCACCCAGATCGAGCCGGATGTGGGTGAAGATTTCCTCATCTTTCTAGAACAGATCGGTGTGGGCTATGTATACGCTTGGTTTAGCCCCGAACAGTATACCTATGACTTCCTTTCCAGGCTGCGCGATAGGGTGAACGCCCACGGCATCACCCTGTATAACGCGGGAGCCGTGCATGTGGCGAAGAGCCGTCAGATCATCCTGGGCGGCCCTGACCGCGACCGCGACATTGACACTTTCAACGACTGCCTGCGGATGCTTTCTAAGGCGGGCATCCACACCACCACCTTCGTCTGGGAGCCGGAAGGCGTATGGGCCAGTGACTGGGATTACCCCACCCGCGGCGGCGCGCTTACCCGCCGCTGTGACCTGCGGGTGCTCGCGGGCGAGGACCGTGGAACCGCCGCCCGATACACCCAGATCCCCATTGATCGGGAAGCGTTTGCAAAGACCGGCCTCACCCACGGACGAGTCTACTCACGCGACGAAATGTGGGAAAACTACAGCTATTTTATCAGACGGGTGGTTCCAGCCGCTGAAGAATATGGGGTTCGCCTGGCATTGCATCCCAACGACCCGCCGGTAGACAGCGTGGCCGGGGTTGCCTGCCTCATCAGGTCCTACGACGACTACCGGCGGGCTTTCTCCATCGCGGGAAGCCCATTTGTGGGGATGGAATTCTGTTGCGGCTGTTATCTCGAGGCCCCAGATACCTTCGGGGATGTCTATGAAGCAATCGAATCCTTTGTGAAGGAACAACGGGTCTTTCTGGTGCATTTTCGTAATGTGGACACGAAGCTTCCTTGTTTCACTGAAACCTTTATCGACGAGGGATATGGCGATATGCTCAGGCTCATGCAAGCGTTCCTGCACGCTGGTTATAACGGGACTCTGGTGATGGACCACTCCCCGCGCATGGTGGCCGCCGCGGGCAAATACGGTGAATCCGCCTATGCCAACGGATATATCAAAGCGCTGATGAAATGCGCCGTGCAGACCCTATAGGGTCGGAGTATCCTGTGCTTTGTGCGCCTCATCTTGTCCAGCCGCAAATGAGGCGGGGACACGCTAGGAATACCGTTTGGCTGGGGAAAGGATCAACATTTATGAAAGCAGCTGTATTAACCGATTGGAAGCATCTCGAGATCAAAGAGATTGGGCTCCCTGTCCTCCAGGACGGTGAGGCTCTCCTGAAAGTCATCTACGCCGGCATCTGCGGCTCGGATATTACCGTCTATAAGGGGGATCACCCCACCGCCAAAGTACCGGTCGTCCCCTGTCATGAAATTATCGGCACTATCGAAGAAATTCGCTGCGGAACCCCCACCGCCTTTTCAATCGGCCAGAGGGTCACCGTCGAGCCGCTCATCAGCTGTGGGGAATGCGAACCCTGCCGAAACGGCTGTGAACATGTCTGTAATAGCCTGCAGCTTTTGGGCATCCACCAAAACGGAGGGTTCGCACAGTATGTGAAGGTATCGGTTAAAAAGCTGGTGGCTCTGCCTGAAGGCCTGCCCGACAGAGTGGCCGCGCTGGCGGAACCGTTCGCCGTCGCCTACCATGTAAACCATCGTTCCGGCATCCGCGCCGGAGATGCCGCACTGGTCATCGGCGGCGGACCCATCGGCATCACCGTAGCCATTGCCGCCCGACATTTCGGCGCGCGGCGGGTAATTATCTCCGAAATCAACGAAAAGCGCCTGGCGCTGGCCGAAAGCCTGGGGCTGGAAACTGTCAACCCCATGAAAACCGATCTGAACCAGCTGAAGTCAGAAGTCACTGGGGGCAATGGGTTCGATGTGGTGTTCGAGTCCTCTGGTTCCAAACAGGGGCTGCTCATGCTGCCGGACATGTGCAAAACCCGAGGCACCATGATCTCCCTGAGCCTTTCCGGTACGCCAGTGGAATTTGCCATGGGGAAGGTTTCCTTCCGCGAAATGACCATTGTAGGGTCCCGTGTATATTCCTTCGACCATTTTTGCCGTGCGGTTCCAATGCTCGAAAAGCTGGCGCAGGAATACCCGCTGGAAAATCTGGCGACCGACGTGCTGCCCCTAAATGAAGTACAGAAAGGCTACGATATGATGCTTGACGGCACCAACGCCGGAAAAGTTCTGATCAGCTGCAACAGCTGAAAGAAATGAGAAAGGATGTGAGAAATTATGATACTGGATTCGTTTAGACTGGATGGCAAAGTTGCCATCATCACCGGCGCGCGTACCGGCATCGGGCAGGGCATCGCGCTCGCCATGGCGGAGGCCGGCGCCGACGTGGTCGGCGTGGGCAACAAACCCATGCCGGAGATCGCAGAGCAGATCCGTGCGCTTGGCCGTGGTTTCACTGAAATCTCCGCCGACCTCACCAGGCCTTGTCCAGAGCTTTATGACCGAGTTATCAGCGGTACGTTGAATGCTTACGGCCGGGTGGACATTCTGGTCAACAACGCGGGGATCATCCGCCGATGCGACGCGATCGATTTTAACGAAACTGACTGGGACGATGTGATGAACATCAATCTCAAGACGCTTTTCTTCCTGAGCCAAGCCGCAGCCCGCCAGATGGTGAAACAGCAGAGCGGCGGCAAGATCGTGAATATCGCTTCGATGCTTTCCTATCAAGGCGGCATCCGAGTACCCTCCTACACCGCCAGCAAAAGCGGCGTAATGGGCCTTACCCGGCTGCTGGCCAACGAATGGGCGAAGTACGGCATCAATGTAAACGCCATCGCTCCCGGCTATATCGACACCAATAACACGGAAGCCCTGAAAAAGGACCCGGTGCGTTCCGCCGAGATTCTCGGCCGTATTCCCGCCGGCCGCTGGGGCACGCCCCGGGATATGGCCGGGACAGCAGTCTTTCTTGCCAGCGAGGCCTCCAGCTACATGCAGGGATTTACTGTCGCCCTGGACGGCGGCTGGCTGGCAAGGTAACATGCCTTCACCGAAAGAACCAAACTTTCTGCACATACAGCATAAAACAAAAAAGCGCGCAGGGCCCGACGGGACCCATGCGCGCTTTTATTTATGGGGCGCTGCTGAATCGAACTGGCCATTACACGCCAGCGAGGCCGGCCTTCCGGCAGTTCTCATCTTTTCATTGCGGTTCCTACGATATAATGTTAAAATAAGAAAGTATTATGGAAATCCAAAGCGACCTCTCCTGCCGCTTTATTTGGAGTGTGAATAAAGTTATGATCCGTCCGCTGATGAAAAGCCTTCGCCGCTGCTCCGCCATCGCGCTGGCCGTGATTATGCTCCTGCCGCTGTGTCCGCGCGCACTTGCTTCAGAGGAACGCCGCGTATTGCGTGTGGCGTTTCCGCAGGTGGAAGGTCTCTCCCAAACCGACGTGGATGGGAACCGGTACGGGTTGGTGGTGGACTACCTCAACGAAATTTCCAAGTATACCGGCTGGGAATACGAGTATGTGGACACCAGCGCCGAAACGATGCTGAACGAATTTAATGAAGGCGCATATGATCTGATGGGCGGGAATTACTATTCTCCCAGTCTTGAAGAATTGTACGCCTACCCGGATTACAACACCGGGTACAGCAAATCGGTGCTCCTCGCGCGCAGGGATGACCATCGGCTCGAAAGTTATAACCTGGAAAGCCTGAATGGAAAAACCATCGGGGCTTACAGCAACGCCAAGGAAAACATCCGCCGCTTGCAGGAGTTTCTGACGATCAATAACCTCAAATGCACTCTGAAAGAATACAGCTTTGAGCAGCTTTCTGAAAACGGTAATCTCTATCCCTATCTGGCAAGCGGCGAGGTGGACATGCTGCTCGGCAACATTTCTGAGACAGACGGCGATTTCCGGGTGGTCGCCTCCTACGATTCACAGCCCTATTATATCGTAACCACGATTGGCAATCAGGAGGTTCTTGACGGGCTGAACATGGCGCTCGAAAAAATCCTGGATTCCAATCCCAACTTTGGCACCGAGCGTTATGAAGCCAATTTCCCGGATAAGCTGTCCGCCGATATTCAACTCAATTCGGAAGAACGAACCTATATCAAGGAAAAAGGGACGGTAACTGTGGCGGTCCCGGCGGACTGGCATCCCCTCTTTTGCATAAATAATCCGGAGGACCTTCACGACGGTCTGGTACCGGCGATTCTGAAGGAAGTCTCCGATTTTTCAGGCCTGAAATTTTCTTATCTGCAGGCGGACAGCTATTTCGACGCGGTGGATCTGGTGCTGCGGGGCGAAGCCGATGTGCTTGCCTTCTTTCTTGGAAGCGAGGCGGATGCCGCGCAGCAGGGATTGGCGCTGACCGCGCCCTACGTAAACATGAACAGCATTGTTGTGCGCAACAAATCCTCCAGTTTCCCCTCCGAAGGGCTGGTCGGAGCCGTTATCAAAGGCCGCCGGATCCCCAGTGATATCCAGGTGACTCAGCTGCGCACCTACGCCAGTATCACCGAGGCGCTGTTCGCGGTGAACCGGGGCGAAGCCGATTTTATCTACGGCCTATCCGCCCGGATGGAGCAGGAAATCCAACGAAACCACCTCACTAACCTGGTTCCGGTGACGCTTGTCAACGATTCCAACGGCATCTGTTTCGCCCTCACCCGTCCCGCCAAAGCGGATCTGCTGACCGTGCTCAACAAAGCGGTCAACAATCTTTCCGCACGGGAAAAAAATATGATCTTAAACCAGAACCTGGTCTCCATCGGCGCAAACCAGTTTTCCCTGACCGAGCTCATCTACTCCAATCCGATCCTGTTCGTGTCCATCGTGGGCTTCGTCCTTTTGATTCTTGCGGCAGCGGTACTTCTGGTCACCCGGGCGCGGATGAAAGCGGCCGTCATTCAGAGCAACCTTGAAAAAGCGCAGGCGGAAAGCCGCGCCAAGGGAGAATTCCTCTCCCGCATGAGCCACGAAATCCGCACTCCCATGAACGCGGTGGTGGGCTTGGCCGATCTGACCAGCATGCTGGAAGGAGTCCCGGAAAACGTCCGAAAAAACCTTGTCAAAATTCGTTCCTCCTCCCAGTATCTGCTCAGCCTCATCAACGACATCCTGGACATGAGCCGCATCGGCAGCGGGATGCTTTCGATCGGCAGCGAACCGTTCTCGATCGACCAGATGCTGGAAGAACTGCAGGGAATGATGCAGGCCGAGGCGGGCAGGCACGGGCTTGCTTTCACTATGGAGACGCAGACTGAGCACAGCCATCTTGTTGGCGATGTCATCCGTCTGCGGCAGGTGCTCACCAACCTGCTTTCCAATGCTTTCAAGTTCACGCCGGAGGGCGGGGATGTGACCCTGCGGGTGACCGAAACCGATTCGGACGGCGCCCAGGCGGCTTTTATGTTCCAGGTGATTGACAATGGGATCGGTATCCGTCCGGAGGATCAGCAGCGGATTTTTGATTCCTTTGAACAGCTCGGTTCCAGTTCCTCCAAAAGCCAGGGCACCGGCCTGGGGCTGTCCATCAGCCGCAGCATCGTCCAGCTGATGGGCGGCGAACTCGGTCTCAGCAGCGAACCCGGCCGGGGAAGTGAATTTTATTTCTCGATCTCTCTGCCCTTGGGAACGCCGGACGAGGAAACCTTGCCCTTTACGGCAGATGGTTCACTGGCTGGCGTAAGGCTCCTTTTGGCGGAGGATAACGATCTGAATGCTGAAATCGCAGCCCAGCTGCTGGAAATGCGCGGGGCTGACACCGAGCGGTGCAAGGATGGCGAACAATGCGTTTCACGGTTTTCGAACAGCGCGCCCGGAGAATTCCAGGCGATCCTTATGGATATCCAGATGCCCGTTATGAACGGGCTGGACGCCACCCGCGCGATCCGGGCGCTGTCCCGGCCGGACGCGGCCTGCATCCCCATCATCGCAATGACCGCCAATTCCTTCCAGGAGGACGTCGATGCGGCAAGAGCCGCGGGGATGAACGGATTTGTCTCCAAACCGCTGGATGTGAACTATCTTTACCGGCTGCTTTATGACCTTCTGAAATAGCCTGCCGCAGCAGGCTCACACGCCGCTGCGCCTTGCGCTTATTTTATCCCAGTCCAAACCGGCTGGACCGTATAAACGGCCAGCCGCCGAAATTCCATACTGAATCAAAGAGGAAGTTATGAACGAGAAAGAAATTGCGGAAATCCGCCGCCGGTTTCGTCCGGACAAAAGCAATATCTCCAGCATCCGCGGCTGTTATGTCAATGAAAAACGGGAAATCGTTTCCGAATTCAGCCAGCCGCTGAGCATCACGCCGCAGGAGGAAGCCGAACAGCTTCTGTCAATCCTCAAGCGGACCCTCTCCGGTACGCTTGGCAAAAATCTGATCGATATTACATTTGATACCCGGCAGGTGGTGGACAGCGCGGAACATAAGCTGCTCATGTCGCTCAAAAATTCGGCGCTCACAGACGACGAAGCTGTCCAGGCGCTGTTTTCCCGCATCATTCAGTCGCTGTCGATCGAAGGCAACTACCTCATCCTTCTGGCATGTGACAAGTATGACGTTCCATACCGCGCAAAAGACGGGGAACAGCAGGAGGACGCCTCCTCGGAGGTGTATACCTACATCCTCTGCAGCATCTGCCCCATCAAAATGACGAAACCCGCCCTGAGCTATTACATCTATGAAAATGCTTTCCACAACTGCAAATCCGACTGGATCGTCGGCGCTCCGGAACTCGGCTTTTTGTTCCCCGCCTTTGATGACCGCAGTTCCAACATCTATAACGCCCTTTACTATTCGCGGGACATCAAGGAAAACCATAAGGAACTCGTTGACGCCGTTTTCAACACCGAAATCCCCATGCCTGCCGCCGAGCAGAAAGAGGCTTTCCAGAACCTTCTGGAAGAGACGCTCGACAGCGACTGCAGTTACGAAATCGTACAGGCGGTCAACGAACAGCTCTGCGGGATGATCGAAGAACACAAGGCCAGCAAAGAACCGGAACCGCTTGTGGTTTCGAAAAAAACGGTCAGGCATGTGCTGGAATCCTGCGGGGTTGCCGAGGAGCGCGTGACCGCGTTCGATGAGAAATACGACGATACCTTCGGCGCAGACACCGATCTCAGCCCGCGCAACATCGTTGACACCAGGCAGTTTGAAGTCCGCACCCCGGATGTGACGATCCATGTGAACCCAGAACGCAGCGACCTGGTCGAGACCCGCATCATCAACGGCGCAAAATACATCCTCATCCGTGCAAACGAGGGTGTAGAAGTGAACGGAATCAATATCAGCATCCTGGAAAAGAATCCGCAATAAGCAAAGAGCCGCTAAAAATTTAGCGGCTCTTTTTTAAAAAGGAAAAACAGCGGGCCGTGGGACGATTTGCAAAGGTTTCCGCGGATAGATACGTCCCGCGGCAGCGGGATCATTCCGCGCAGGCTTTTCCGGGCCGGTCGGGCCAGTTAGCCACACAGACATATTCGAACGGCTCGTCCGCCATATTGCGGGCCCGATGGGTATAGTTGCGCGGCACATAGATCACCTGACCGGGCCTGACCGGATAGGCAGTTCCATTCAGCTCCACGGCGCCCTTCCCCTGGGTGACGAGATAGATCTCTTCTTCATCCGGATGGCAGGCGAGCCCGGACTGTTCCCCTTTTTGCAGGCGGACCACGTTCACCGCCAGCGTTTCGCATTCTTCTTCATGGAAGATCAGGTTTTCACTGTCTGAAAACGCATCCGCAATGTTGCGTACCAGTTCCACAATACAAGCATCCTCTCAGGCCCACCCCACGGAGTGGGCCGTTTGCATTATCTTACCTCTGTTTTCACAGCGGGGTTATCCAAAGATCAGGTTGGGCAGGAACAATACCACCTGCGGGAAGAAGATCAATACCGCAAACTCCAACAGAACCGCAAGGAAAAACGGCACCGATTCTTTGATATATTCTTCCAGCGGGCAGTCCAGGATTCCGCAGACGATATAGCAGGCTGTACCGATCGGCGGGGTCATGATGCCCACAGTGATAATCGTTGCCATCATAACGCCAAAGTGCACCGGATCGATTCCGACCGAGGTGACCATCGGCAGGAAAATCGGCGTCAGCAACAGGGTGTTCACATCGCTGTCCATAAACATGCCCAGCACAAACAGGAACAGCATAATAATGAGCTGCAGCAGGTAGACGTTTGTCGTGATGCCAAGGATGAATTCCGACAGGACCGCCGGCGCCTTGACATAGGTTATGGCATAGGAGAAAATACCGGACATGCAGATGATCAGCATGATTACACCGGTGTCGACACAGGCGTTGCGCAGGCAGACCTTAAAGTTTTTCCAGTGCAGTTCCTTATAGACGAACTTGCCGATGAAGATCGCATAAACCACCGCGAACGCGCCCGCTTCGGAAGGGGTAAACAGTCCGAGCCGTATTCCGACGATCAGGATAATCGGGAAGAAAAGCGCCCAGAGGGATTCCCGGATGGCATGCAGGATTTCTTTGCCCGTCGCGCGCTTGGCATCTGGAATCGGCGGTTCGAAATGCCGCCGCTTGCTGGTGATGGCAACCGTTGTCATCAAGGTCACTGCCATCAGGATGCCCGGTATGATGCCGCCGACCAGCAGCCGGCCAATTGAAACGCCGCCCACAAATCCAAAGATGATCAGCCCCAAACTGGGCGGGATGGTGGCGGTGATCAGCGCGGAAAGGCAGGTGACAGCGGTCGTATACCCTTTGGTGTAGCCCGCTTTAATCATATCCTGACCGATGATGCGCGCCTCCATCGAGGCATCCGCGCAGGCGGAGCCGGAAATGCCGCCCATCAGCGTACTCATCAGGATATTGACCTGCGCGAGCCCGCCGTACATCCTGCGGGTCAGCAGCTTTGCAAGCGAAAGCAGCCGCTTGGTGATGCCGCTGTCGTTCATCAGGTTGCCTGCGAAGATGAAAAAGGGGATTGCCAGGAAGGTGTATGACTGGGTTTGGGCAACCACGCGCTGCACAGTGATCGAAAACGGGATCTCCGGATGGCTCAGGAAGAACCCCACGCCGGAAAGCGCCACGACAAAAGCGATTGGTACATTGAGCAAAAGCAGTATTACAAAAGAAACACCAAGTAACGCCATGTGTCAAGCCCTCCTATTCATAAGCTGGTCTTTCTTCCCGATGAGCACCAGGAAGGCATCCCACGCATCGGCCGCTACCGAAATCAACATCAGTGACGACATCACAGGAAGGCTGATGGTCACCCAGGAATAGCTCAGATGGATTGACTGGAACAGCCGCAGGCGGTTCTCATAACTCAATTTGATTCCGAAGTAGATAAATGAGATTAACAGGACCCCTATGAGCAGGGTCCCCAACAATTTGACCAGCGCCTGCTGGCGGGTTGGAAATCTCCGCGTCAGAATATCAACTCCCAGAACGCTGCCTGAGCGATAGCCAAGATCCGCACCCAAAAGGGCGGTCCACGCCAGCAAAAACTGGGAAATATCGATGGACCATTGCAGCGGATGGTTGATCACCCGGCCAACCGCCGAGAGAAAGACGAGCGCAACAATGGTGCACAGGAAAAACCCGCAGATAGATTCTTCAATCTTACACAGGGTTTTGTAAAACTTTTTCATAGCTCCTCCTCATCAAGGGAAATCGTTCGCTCTGGCAGACCGGGGACGCCGGTTGCGAATGCACCGGCATCCCCGCGGCAGTACCAAATATTACTTCATTTCATCCATCAGGTGGGCGCGCAGTTCTTCATAACCGAACTTTGCATAGAGCGGCTCGGTCCGTTCACGGAACGCGGCCTGATCGACTTCATGCAGGGTCACGCCTTCTTTTTCCATTTCGGCTTCGACGCGGGCTTCTTCCTGCAGGCCGATTTCCTGGTAGTCATGGCCAACGCCGGTGAAGGTGTCGACCATCAGCTTCTGGTATTCAGGGGAGAGAGAATCATAGAACGGGGTACCCACGACCGGTACGCCGATCAGGGTGAAGTGATTGGTCTTGTTGATGACCTTCAGCACTTCATAGTACCGCTGCGCGTAGGTGGAGGTGGACTGGTTCTCGCAGCCGTCCAGCGCCTTCTGTTCCACCGCGGAATAGACTTCCGACTGGGACATCGGGGTTGCGACAGCGCCCATCGCGTTGATGGAATCGGTGGCGATCGCATTCTTCATTGTGCGGACCTTGACACCGGCCAGATCTTCCGGCGTATTGATCTCTTTGTTCAGGACAAAGTGACGCGCGCCGCCATACCAGTTCGCCGCGAGCACTTTGACATTGTGGTTGAGGAACTCCTGATCCCACGCTTTGTAGGTTTCGGTTTCCATGACTTTGTCAAGATAGCTCAGATCCGGGAACAGGTAGGGCATCTGCAGGATGCCGAACTCCGGGATGTAGGCCGCAAGCCTCGCCGGGTCGGTGGGGACCATGACGGACATGCCCTGGGCGGCCTGTTCAACCAGGTCGTCGGTGTCGCCAAGTTCTGAGTTTGGATACACGGTGCAGGCAATGTCGCCATTGGTTTTTTCCTCGAGGATTTCCTTGCATTTGATCATGGCCTGGGTTTCTACGTCAGCTTCCGGCTGGGTGTTGGCCATGCTCAGTTCAAAAGATGCTTTGCCCGCGGGCGCATCGGCCGCGGGTTCGGGTGCAGGCGCCGATGCCGCGGGCGCCTTGGATGCCGCCGGGGCCGCCGAGGATGCAGGGGCGCTGCTGGAACCGCATGCAGCTATGGAGAGCATCATAGCCAGCGCCAGGATTGCACATAGGATCTTTTTCATTTTTCATTTCCTCCTTGTTTATATCGTAATACAGGCCCGTTTGGCCTGTCATTACCGGTCATTGCAGAGCGTGCCGCAGAGCCGACTCGATCTCCTCCAGCACAAGGGGATAGGTCGAAAAGTTTGCCTGGCCATTTATCACAACCGCAACTTCCTGCCCCAGTGCAAGCAGCCGGATGAGATCCGAATGGCCATCCCGTCCGGTGACGCTCACCGAAATACCGCCTTCAGCCGGAAGGTTTGTGTCCGCGGGCAGTTCCCGCAGGATGGGATAAGCGGTCAGCCGGGAAAAGAGTTTCGTCATCTCCATCTGGGAAAAGGTCTTCTCACCGCATTGACCGCGCAGGCCTTCCCCTTCGCCATTCAGGTCAATGCTCAGGCGCAGGCCTGACGCTGTGACGGTGATATTCTGCGTCTCGGCCGCGCTCGCATGGTAGGCGGACGCGGCGAACAGTTCGGTATAGCCTGTTTCAAGGAACTGTACGCTTTGCGCGCCGCAGGAAAGCACCCGGGTGCCGCTCAGGTCGGCGCAGTAATATCTTCCATCCCCGGCCTTTGCAAACCCCACCGAAACGACCTTCCCGTCGTAGATGAGATGCAGCGCCAGCTCCGGCCGGTCGAGCCCGTAGGCCTCCAGCGGGATGTCTTGCGAAACAAACCCGTCCGCCTCGAGCGTCTGCAGCGGCGCGAGAATTTTTTCATCCACGGCACTCCACTCCAGGGTTGCCTCAAACGGGTCGCGCAGCATAAAAAGCGGCACCTGCGCATCGGGCAGCCGGTCGAGCAGATAGGTGCTGTCGGCGCGTTCGACCGCGATTGTTTCGAGGTTCGCGAGGGTATCCCGGTCGAGCCCGGGGAACAGGGTGAAATCGCGGAAATCGTCCATCGAGGCACACAGCCGGTCCGCCAGTTTTTCATCGATCAGATAGATCCCATCCTGTCCTTCCTGCATCAGATAACTGCCGCCCCCCATGGGGCAGCGATCCCCAAGCAAAAAGCGCAGAGTCGTCCCGTCACGCAGAAGGACCGAAAGGGTTGCCGAGGGTGTGTCCAGGCCATATTCCTCCGGGCCCAGCGGCTGGGTGACCCGACGGGCGGGAAGGGAGGAAAAATCCCGCAGAAACCGCATCAGCTTCTGCGCGGAAAAATCCTTGTCGGGAGCATCAAGCAGCGCGGGGACGCCATTTTCCAATGCGATCCCCATAGAGCCATTCCCGTTTTTGAGCGCCATCCCATAAAGCTCCTGCATGGGGATTTCGGCCACATAGACGTTCTCCCGCGCGGGAGCCGTTTTTTCGTCCGCCGGGGCGGCCATGGCCAGCACTGCCGTCAAAATCAGCAGCACCACCGCTGCCGCTGCCATCCCCCAAAGGGAACGCGCCCCGCGGATCACAGGTGCCTCCTGCGCAGGTAGACCACAACGCCGATGCAGACCACGGCAAGCGGCACCACGAGGATCAGAAGCAGCCCCAAAATGCCCACTTGGTAATCAAGAATGCCGATCGCGGAGAGGTTGAGGTTCTTAGCCGGGATATGGAACAGCGGCTCATCCTCTGCAAGCCATCCCGCGGCCTGAATCAGAAGATCCCGGTTGGCCAGGCTGCGCGCGGAAAGCAGGTCGTCCCCATAGACCCCGCTGCTTCCCATACAGAAGATTCGTGCAACCGGGTCGGTTCCATTGTCCCTTTCCGCCGTAACCGCCAGCAGAAACGGGCCTTCCGCGTCGCCTTCCCGCTTTTCCGGGTCGCCGGTCTCAATTTCGGATTTCGCGTAGGATTTGCTGGAGGAGGTGAGCACCGGACGGGTGGCAATACTGCCCATCTGCATGAATTCCTGCGAAAGCGCCCGTGAGGAAGGCGAAACCACGTAATACCTGTTTTTGCTGAAAAATTCTGTGATCGGATGCGCGACATAGGTCGCGGCCACATTAACCGGATCGCTGTACATAAAGAGCTGCGGTTCGCGGACCACCCCATCCGAAACGCTGATCCCCCACTCCCGCAGAAGCTGCGTAAGGTTTGGAAAGGCGGTGGACGCGGGCGGCAGGAATACCATCAGCCTGCCGCCGCCGAGCAGATAATCCCCGATCATCTGCGTCTCGCGATCCTCAAAATCGCGGGTTGGCGCGGCGATGACCAGAAGATCGGTTCGGGAATCGATCCCGGTGATCGCCACGGCGGTGCGCTGGATTTCAAAGTTGTTGCTTTCAAAAATTTCCATGAGCCCGGCGGACGGGCGCTCGTCATGCCCGTCGGTGAACTGCACCAGCCTGGTGTGTCCCGCAGCCACGGCCGAAATTGCCGACGTGAGCACCTGTTCGGCAATGCAGGCATTCACCTGTTGGGTGGAGGGATCGATGTCGTAAAGATCGGTGATGGCGAACACTTTTTTCTGTCCGCCGCCAACGACTGCCACACTGTTGAGACCGATCTCATATCCTTCATCCTTGTAGCCTTGCACCAGCCGCGGGTTGGCATAAGGGTCCGCATACCGCACGGTGACCATGTTGCCCCCGCGCTGGTAGCGGTCAAGGATCTCCCGGATCAGAATTAAAAAATCCGTTCTGTTGTTGAAAACCTGGATGGTCACCGGAGTCTCCAGGTTCCCGATGATCTCCATGGTGGTGTCCGAAAGCGCATAAAGTTTATTTTCCGTAAGATCGAATTTTGCGCCCAAGCGGTCGGTCATCAGCGCGGCGCAGAGATTCGCCAGCACCATGAGCAGGACCGCCAGGGCCATCGAGGCGGCCCAGACGCGCCGCGCGCCGGACTTTTCCGGAGTTTTCTTTTTCATCTTTCCTCACCCGCCATCTTTACGACCATCTCTTTTTCTCCAGCACCTGTACCGTCAGATACTGGAACAGCAAGGTGATGCTCAGATAATAAACCACGCTTGACAGGCTGAAAATTCCCATCGAAAGCTCCCGGAAATGGTTCCGGAAGGAGCAGTACGCCACCAGTGCGCGCAGCCCGTCGCCCTTCACGTAGCCCCCCAGAAAATCGACCAGCCACAGCGACAGGCAGACACAGTAGGTCAGCACCGCGGCGACAATCTGATTTTCGGTCAGGCTCGAAAGGAAAATGCCGATCGCGATAACCGCTGCGGCCGCAAGCACCATCCCAAAGTAGTTTCCAAGGACCGCCAGCGGTTCAAACCGGCCAAAGCAAGCGAGGATTCCCACGTATGAAAGCGTCACGGCAAGCCCGATGCAGAAAAACGCAAGCGACGCAAGCAGCTTTCCCCAGACCACTCCGGAGATTCCCACCGGAGAAGTGAAAAGCAGCTGGTCGGTGCGCAGTTTGCGCTCCTCCGCAAAGGCCCGCATGGTGATGAGCGGGAGCAGGAACATCACCACCATCAGGATTGAAAGAAAAAAGGTACCGATGTCCCCGTTCTGGGAAAAGAGGTTCCCAAGCACAAAATAATAGCCGCAGAAAAACAGGAAAATCGCCAGAAACACATATCCGCTCACCGCGTGAAAATACTGTCTCAGTTCCTTTTGAAATACACTGCTCATGTCTGTGCTCCATCTTCATAACGTCTGTCCTGCGTGAGGACTAAGAATGCTTCCTCCAGACTGCTCTTTACCGGAGCCAGCTGCCGGATCGGGCAGCACAGCCCGGAAAGCGCGTAAAACAGCGGTTCGGTGATATCCGTATCCGGTTCGGCTGTGATCAGGAACGCGGGGTCCCCGTCCTGGTCGGCCTGCCGCGCACAGCCCTTCACGCCCGGGAGCGCTTCAATGGCCCGCATGACAGCCTGTGGGTCCCCCCGTGCGACGCAGTAAAACCTGCCGGGCGGCGTGACCCGTCCGGTGATTTCTTCCGGAGTCCCGTCCGCGACCAGCCTTCCGTTGCTGAGCACCAGCAGTCGGTCGGACACGGCGGTGATCTCCGAAAGGATATGGGATGAGAAGAGCACCGTGTGTTCCTTCCCCAGTTCCCGCACCACTTCACGCATTTCTAGGATCTGTTTGGGGTCAAGCCCGGAGGCGGGTTCATCCAGCACCAGAAGCTGCGGCTTTCCGAGCAGCGCCTGCGCAAGTCCAATCCGCTGTTTATATCCTTTGGAAAGGTTTTTGATGAGTCTGCCGCGCACCCCGGCGACATCCGCCTGTTTGCACGCCGCTTCCACCGCCCGCGCGCGTTCACCGCGCGAAATGCCTTTTAGCCCGCAGGCATAGGAAAGCTGCTCGTCCACCGTGAGATCCTGGTAGAGGGGCGCCACTTCAGGCAAAAAGCCGATCTGCGCTTTTGCACGAGACGGGTCCTGCACGATACTGCGGCCGCCAATCTCCACCGAACCTTCGGTCGGCGCAAGGTAGCCTGTGATGATGTTCATGGTGGTGGATTTTCCCGACCCATTGTGGCCGATGAGCCCGATCACCTCGCCAAAGCCCGCCTGGAAGGAAACCTCCCGGATAGCAGCCCGGTCGCCGTACAGTTTGGTGAGACCCTCCACCTTCAATGCGGGCCCGCTGGCATGCACCGTATTCATAGACGGGAGGCGGAAGCTTCGTCGAGCACGAGATAGAAGTCCGGGTGCTCCTTGAGCAGCGTGGCCGGGATCATCGGGTCGGTCTGTTTGGCGCCAAGCACCCGCGCGACCGCTTCCGCCTTCACTTCGTGCGGCACCGGGGAAACGATGCATTTACAGGACATGATCTGGTTGGGGGTCATAGTGATCGCCACCTTGGGGACCGCGCCGATATCCGCAAACCAGCCTTCACTGACCTGCTGGCGCTTGCAGCGGTCATCGAGCGAGACCACAAAATAGGCCTCCTGGCTCTCAAAGTCCGCCGGCGGGTCGTTGAACGCGATATGGGCGTTCTGCCCAATGCCGATCACACCGATATCCACCGGCTCTTTGCGGATTTCCTCAGTGAGGCGCCGGATATTCTTTTCGGTGTCGTGCGAACCGTCATCCACAAAAACCACCTCTCCGACATTCACAAACGCCAGAAAGCGTTCCTTGAGGTATTTTTTGAAGCTGGCCGGATGGGTCTCATCGAGGTCGATATATTCATCCAGATGGAACATCGTCACTTTGGACCAGTCGACATCCTCCTTGATGAGCGCCTCGAAGGTGGTAAACTGCGACGCGCCTGTGGAAAGTACGATCCGGGCATGGCCGCGCTCCGCGATGGCCGCGTTGAGACGGTCTGCAATCAGCCTCGCAGCGGTTTTTCCCAGCTGCTCAGCGCTTTTCTCAATAATCGTTTCCATAATGTACGACCTCCTTAAATATTTCCTGGGGCTTGCACTCCTTCACAGAACCCCGGATGACCAATTCCGGTTCCATCGACAGGGAAAAACTGCATCCGTCTTTGCGGCTGATGCTGTCGCTCAGCAGCCGCACCGCCATCTGGCCGATTTCGATCGACGGGAGCGAGACGGTGGTGAGCGGCGGGTTCATCACTTTTGCCATCTCAATATTGTCAATGCCGATGATGGACATATCTTTCGGCACCCGCAGGGCCGCTTCGTTGACCAGGTACTGGATCGCGCCGATCGCGGTCATATCATTCACGGCAAGCAGCGCGGTCGGCCGGTCCGGAAGCTGCAGACACATCTGCGCCAGTTTGCGCCCGCTTTCGAATTCAAAGTTTTCATAGGAATCGGTTTCATCCTCCTGCAGGACGATGACATAATCGCCGCGCCACTCCAGCTCGTTATGCAGAATCCCCATCTTATAGCCATGGTAGACCTCTTTGCGGGTAAGCTTGGTAAGCGGCGTGGAAATCAGGGCAATCTTGCGATGGCCCATGTTCACGAGGTAATCCACCGCCATGATGGCGCTTTTGGTCTGGTCCACTGTCACCCGGCTGCATTTTGACACCTTGGAGTTCTGATCCACCAGCACCACCGGAACTCCTTTTTCCGCCAACGCTTCCCAGTAGGACAGATCCTTCATGCTGGTTGAAACGATCAGGCCCCGCACCTTTTTTTGCAGCAGGACTTTCACATATTCTTTTTCCTGTTCGGCATTGCGGGAAGAATAGCAGAAACAGGCGCGCATATTGTCGTTCTGGGCGGCGAGGACGATCCCCTGGGCGATCTGGGAGTACCACGGGTTGACACAGGTTGGAAGGATTACGCCAATCTCGATGGGCGTGGAGCGGGTGATCGCCTTGCGGCTGCGGTGCACATAATTGAAGGCATGCGCACAATCCAGAATCTGAGCCTTGGTCTGCGCGTTGACCGGGTAATCGCTTCCGCTGAGCACCCGAGAAACCGTTGCAACGGAATACCCGGTCTTTTCCGAAATATCATAGATAGAAACATTTCTTTTTTGCTGCTTGCTCATGTTCGTTTTATTTCCTCTTGACGCGCAGTTTCCTCTCTTGTTTCTTAAAAGTATATAATCTTTACATTTCATTTGCAATTGACGGAATTGCAAAAACTTTCATGTGACATTCATGGATAAATGGAATTTTATTGTGCATTTTATCCTATTATTCGTCAAAAAATACCACACTTTTCAATTGTTTCTATCTTTTGTTTCTTTTTTTAAATTTTTCATTTCATAAATACGTTTATTTTTGTTTTCAAGTTTCTAAATTTACTCATCCTCTCACAGAAACGTTTTAAATGTTTCTGTTAATTTCTTTGTTCGTTTATATAATATTTCCGTCTTATTTTCTAAACGCCCCCTGCCGAAGCACTATTGATTTTCAGATTTCCATGTGTTACCGTAAAATCACAAACGAAATAGCAGGAGGAGTTAAAATGTCATTATCTCAGCATTTTGTCAAAGACGGTGTGGATGTTTATGTTTACGACACCTTTGAAAAGATGGGCAAGGCTGCCGCGGATTTTGCCGCACAGATCATCCAAAAGCTCGCCGCCCAACAGGAGGAAATCAACCTCCTTCTGCCAATCGCTTCTTCGCAGTATAGTTTTCTGCCTGCGCTCTGCTCCATGGATCTCCCATGGGAAAAAATCAACTTCTTCCACGTAGATGAATACATCGGTCTCGCCGCCGATGACAAGCGCACTCTGCGCAACGAACTTTTGAACAACTTCATTGGAAAACTGCCTTATCGCGGCGCGTATTTCATGGACGGCCTGGCGAAAGACCCAAAGGCTGAATGCCGGCGCTACGCGGCGCTCCTAAAGGCGCACAAAACCGACCTGTCCGTCCTTGGTTTCGGGGATAACGGCCATCTGGCCTTCAACGAACCCCACTGCGCCAATTTCGACGACCCGGAACCGGTCAAAATCATCGATATAGATCCCGTTTCCAAAAAGCAGCAAATCGCCAGCGGCTACTTCAAGGACGAGGAAGATATGCCTGACCACGCTTTTACCCTGACCCTGCCCACCCTGGTTTCAGCGCGGTATAAAATCTGCGTGGTGCCGTTCCCCAACAAGGCGAAGTCCTCCCATGACGCGCTCTTCGGCCCAATTGGAGAAGTGTGCCCGGCGTCGATCATACGTACGGTTCCCAATGTGACCGCTTTCTTCGATAAGGACAGCGCGGGCCTTTTCCCAGGCTGAATATGCCGGTCGGCATACAGCGGCAAAAAATCCCCGGCAGCGGTTTTGCACCGCTGCCGGGGATTTTGTTGAAAACAGGCGCTTACAGGCCGTCCACGCCGCTCACGATCCTGAGCTCCATCTGCCGGACGGTTTCCAAAAGCGCCCGATTGCGTTCATTCATTTCACCATAGTTTTTCAGACAGTTGAGAACCACACCGCAGGCCTGCGCGAGCCGCAAAGCG
>NZ_QSBX01000029.1:29348-35227 GCF_003465835.1 Anaerotruncus sp. AF02-27
GCAAAGCGTCCGCGCAGGCGGCTTCGCCAATCGGAGTGAAGCTCTTCTCCGCAACCACTTCATTTGCCAGGTCGCGCGCGAGCTGGTAATCGACGTCGTTTTCATGCAGGACGCCGGTTGCAAACGGGATGCTTTTTTTTTGCAGCGCACGGTACACGGGAATTCCCGTCCCGCCGCCCGCAATCACAAAGACCCGCGGCGCGCCCGCTGTACGCGCCATCTCGAAGCTGCCGAAAAGCGGATTGTAACTCCCGTTTGAGAGTTCGTAAAGTTCATCGATTAGCTTCCTCCTGAAAATCTCCTGCGGCGGTCCAAAGCGGACGACCGAATCCCCCTTCACGCACATCACAAGATCCGACACCTTCTGTGCCAGATCCAGTTCGTGCAGCGACAGGATGACCGTGATTTTGCGCTCCTTTGCCATTGTTCGCAGGATCTCCAGAAGTTCCAGCTTATAGCGGATATCAAGAAAGGAAGTCGGTTCATCCAGCACGATGACCTGCGGCTGCTGACAGATCGCGCGCGCAAGCAGAATACGTTGTCGCTGCCCGTCGCTGATTTCGGTGAAATCCCGGTCCCGCAAATCCCAGGCATTCACCACTTCAAGCGCGCTTCGCACCTGCGCATGATCCGCGTCCGATAAAATACCCAGCATTCCGGTGTAGGGGTACCGTCCGGCCGCCACGACATCCTGGCAGGTCATAAGCTCGGTTTTCAGCTTCTCGGTCAGCACGACCGAAACCTTGCGGGAAAAACTGCGGCCGCTCATCCCGTTGATGGAATTGCCGCCGATATAGACTGTTCCGCAGATGGTTTCCAGATATTTCGTAAGGCTTTTGAGGATGGTGGATTTGCCCGAACCGTTCGGCCCGATGAGGGTCAGGATCTGCCCTTTGCCGAGCCGGATTTCAATGTCCCGGATGAGCGGCACGCCGTGGTATCCCACCGTCAGGCCCCGCGTTTCAAAAAAGCTGTCCATGTTTAGCCGCGCACCTTCTTTCGCAGCAGAATGCCAATCACGACAGGCGCTCCGATGACAGCTGTCACCGAACTGATGCTCAGTTCCATCGGCGCGAACGCCGTACGCGCGACCAAATCGCAGCCCAGGCAGAAGATCGCGCCGCCCAGAAAGCATACTGGGATCACAACCAGCGGCCTGGCGGTTTTCAGAAATGACTTGACCAGGTGCGGCACCGCAATCCCCACAAAAGACACCGGTCCGGCGAACGCGGTTACACAGGCGCTCAGCACGCTCGAAAGCAGCACCAGCGCGATCCGAAACAGCCGGATATTCACGCCCATGTTCTGCGCGTAGCTTTCGCCCAGCTGATACGCCCCAATCGGTTTGGACATCAAAAACACGACGGCCGAGGCAAGGAGCACCACCACCGCCATGATCCGCACATCCTCCCACGACGCGCCGGAAAAGCTTCCGCGGGACCAGTTGTGCAGGTTTACGATGCTGGCGTCATCCGCAAAGGCGATGATAAAATCGGTGATTGCCGAACAGATGTAGCCGATCATCACGCCGCTGACAATCAACATTGAGGCGCGCTGCACCGCCCGTGCCATAAGGATCACGAACCCCATTGAGAGCATCGCGCCCACAAACGCCGCTACGATCATTTCCGCCGAGCCGACCGTGCGGTACCGGCTGAGCGCCGCCACCATGAAGATGGCCACCGTGAGCTTTGCACCGGACGAGATGCCCAGCACATAAGGTCCGGCGATCGGGTTGTTGAAGAAGGTCTGCAGCAAAAAGCCGGAAAGCGCAAGCGCCCCGCCCAGAAGGATGCCTGCCATCGTCCGGGGCAGCCGCACCTTCCAGATGATTCCCTGTCCCGTCTCGCTGCCGCCCTGCGAAAGCAGGATTTTGACGATGTCCGCCGCCTTCACTTCAACGCTGCCCAGACCAATATTCAGCAGCACCAGCAGGACAAATAGGACTGCGCATATCGTCAGCACCACGCTGTAACGCAGGCTGTGCCCCGCGGTTTTATCCTTCATTCCCATCCCGTCTTCTCCATCGCATATGTTCTTTCGCGCCGTCATTGCAGCCGGTACATATAGTGCAGTTCGTCCGTATCCGCAACTTGTCCGGTCAGCATCCGGCGGATGTCCGAAATCATCAGCCCGAGCTGGGTCGTCTCCTGAAAGAGGTTTTTGTCGGTGCACCAGACGTTCCCATTCCGCACAGCTTTAAAATCCCGGAGCAGCCCATTTTTGGCAACCAGCTCCTCCACGGTGGCAAGCTCGCCGTCGATGGTGCTGTTATAGATGATATAATCCGCGTCCTTTGCCGTGGCGTAGAACTGTTCCATCTCCAGCGTCACCGTGCTGGTGGCGGTTTCGGGGTCGCCCAGATCCGCAAAGATGTAGTTGCCGCCGGCAAGCTCGATCATTTTTGTCACATAGTCGCCGGATTTGCGGGCCACAGCGTAGCCGGACGAGCTGATATAGAAAAACGCCACCGTCTTTCCGGTATTTTCCGCGCCGGCCGCTTCTTCCAGATAGGCGGCCTGCTCGTCAAAAAGCCGCTGCGCAAGCGCCTCCTTTCCCAAAAGCGCCCCGTACAGCTTGATCCACTCGGTACGGCCGAGCGGATGGGACTCGTAGCTCGACTGGTCGATCAGCACCGGGATGCCGAGTTCCTCGAGTTTTTCCCGCACCTCCGGGACATGGTTCACCATCGTGGACTCAACCGCCAGCCCGCATCCGCCCGACAGGATGAGCTCATAATCCGGCGCGCTGTATTTTCCCGCATAGAGGATTTCGCCGTTTTCCATCGCCTGTCTTGCGTTTTCAATGTACCAGTCTCCCGCCTTTGTCCCGGACAGCCGGATGCTGTCGAGCGCGCCGAGCGCATCAAACAGGCACATGGCGGAGGTAGCCACAAGATAGATATCCTGCACCGGCCGGTGCAGGACGTTGATGTCCCCGCCGATCCCTTCCGGGGCCTGTTTTCCTTCCGGGACTACCAGAAACCGGCTTCCGTCCGAAATCGAAAGCAGCGTATAGCCGCCGGGATAGTAGTCCACTTCGAAATTTTCCGCATATTGCAGCTGCAGGCTGCGTTCGGCCTGCCAACCGTTTCCAAGCCCGCCTGACAAATCGGCGGGCGCGCTGGCCCTGCAGCCGGGCAGCAGCAGAACGGCCAGCAGGATACAGATCATTTTCTGAATCGTACGTTCGATATTCATGTTCACTCCAAAGGTTTCAGCGTCGCGGAATCGAAACGCAGGATGTAATCAATCTCATGCGGCTGGCTCATCGCGACCGTCCGCGCGCTGACCGCAAGGTCCCGGTCGAGCATGACCGGGATCTCAAAGACGGAAGTTTCCCCCGCGGCCACCGGATCGTACACGGCCCCGTCCACCCGCATGGATTCGTAAAAAGGGCTGCTCCAGACAAGCGTGGCCGTCACCGTCCCGTCCTTCACCGACAGCTTCGCCGGGGATTGGACACTTACCCGGCCGGTACCGCCTGTCAGCACCACCTCGGCCGTATACTGCCCGTCGGCGGGCGGCTGGGCCATCCGCGCCGCGAAAATCGCCTCCGCCGGGATCAGCGCGGACTCGAACACCAGCGTCCGGTCATACCACTTTTGCTTTTTGAAGCTGAAGGCGGCGCAGCAGGTTTCCTGATCCAGCGCCTGCACCGGCACGGTATAGGTATACTTCCCGTCCGCATCCTTTGCAAAATAGATGTAATGTTCCTCCGTGTCCACGAGCGCCTCCTCACCGGTACCCATGTAAAGTTTCTCATAACCCTTCCCGCTCAGCGTCAGGACAGCGGACATTTTCCCGTCCGCAACAGTGAGCTGCGCGTCTACAATCCGAAACATGGAAGAGCTGGACGTCACCCCGATCGGGTAAGTCCCATCCTGAATCTGGTTCCCATAGATGGGCTGTGTTGTTTCTTCTCCCGCATTGGACGAAGCCGTCCCGTTTGCGGACGGTGCGCTCTCCACTTCTTCAGAAAGCGTACCCGTTTCGTCCGCCGGCGGTATGCTGGAGCCGCCCCCATCCAAAGGCGTAGGCCCGCATCCGGCAATCAAAACGCAGGCCAGCAGCGCCGTCCATAAAAGTTTTTTTCTTTTCATTGAGTTTCTCCTTACAGCGCGCCTGCCGCCCAGTCGCATGGACTGGGCGGCGCGTCTTTTATCCCGCAATCAGTTTTCCAACATGCGCAACGAACATCCGCTGGATACCCGGATACTGCCCCAGGCCTTTCAGGACACATTCGACCTCAAAGCCTTCCTTTTCAAACACACTTTTCCAGGAGTCCTCCTCATCGCCCGCCATATCATTGTTGGCGTGGTCGCCCGCCACGATCATCAGCGGCAGCAGCACCGCTTTGGTCGCGCCGGAGCCCTTCACCAGCCCGAGGACATCCTCCAGCGTGGGGGCTGCTTCTACCGTGCCGACAAAATAGTTGCCGTAATCCGCCTTGGCCAGATGTTCCTGGAGCTTTGCATAGGTTGCGTTCGCTTCATGTTCGGTTCCATGGCCCATAAATACGATTGCGGTCCCGTCGGCATTGTAATCCTTGGTTTCCTCCGTAATGACCGAAATAAGCTCGTCATAATCCGCATCATCAATCAGAAGTGCCTGTCCCAGCTTGAAGCTGTCAAACTTGTCCGCATAGGGCGTAACCTCCGCGACAACATCGTCATATTCATAACCGCTCATAACATGCGTGGGCTGGACGACAACCTCCCTGACTCCATCCGCCACCAGCCGGTCCATTGCCTGGGTCACATTGTCGATCGAAAGCCCGTCACGCTCCTTGAGCTTGTCGATGATAATCTGGCTGGTGAAGGCGCGCCGCACCTCGTAATCCGGATAGGCGGACTGCAGTGCGTTTTCAATGCTCCCAATTGACAGGTCGCGGTTGTCGTTGTAGCTGGTACCGAAGCTGACCACCAGAAGGACCTTTTCCGGCGCGGCGTCCTCAGCGGCTTCGCTTTTTGCCGCGGAGCTCTCGGGCGGGGCGGACGCCTCGCTCTGGCTTTCAGAGCTCGCCGGGGTGTTTGTGGAACAGCCGGCAAACGCCAACAGGGATAAGGTCAAAGTCAGCAGCAGTGCGATCATTTTCCGGGCAGGTTTTTTCATTTTTCATTCTCCTTTGTTGTGATTTGTTTTCGGGAAAAAACTCCCCCGGACGCCTTCGGGCCCAAAACGAATCCAATGCAAATAAAAACGCCTGCAAAAGCTTGCAGACGTTCATTTTAATGCAGGAATAAACATACGCCATCATGCGATGGGTATGGCTTGCATTCCTTCATGTCCATGACCCCGGTGTCCGCAGGGATGTACGCGCCGCGCGGTTCACGCGGCAGGAAACAGGCAAGTATTCTGACTGATCGCCCATGCCCGCACGCGGGCACAATGTCTGGCGCCTTCCCGGAATGCTCTTCCAGTGGCATCCGCCAGCCTTATCGGCGAAATACAGCAACGGCCTTGTGTGGGATTCGCACCCAGCTTCCATGACCTGTTTCCATGATTCGGTTTGGGATCAGTATAGCACCGTGGAAATCGTTTTGTCAATCGGTTTCCGGTATTCCGGAAAGCTGAGCCGAAATCTTTTTCAGGAATACCGCGCCGAAGAAGAATTGCGCATCCCGGCCCAATATCCACGCGCTTGTATCTGCGGCAGATCTTTCATTTCCCCTGTCTCATCGGCTTGTTTCTTTTGCACAAATTCTGACAATTATTTTTAGTCTTAAAAATTTTCTTATTCTTAAAAAAAGTCATTGACTTATAACAAAAAATTATATATCATGAGGTTACCGGATAAACGTCGACAAAAAAAGACCGGAATAAAGCCTGCAAATAAAAAGTCAAGCTCCAAAGCGGGCTTGACGAAAGAAAATGTTG
>NZ_QSBX01000003.1:0-10441 GCF_003465835.1 Anaerotruncus sp. AF02-27
GGTGCGGCTGGCATCATAGGGCTTTGCCCGCATATGAAATACCCCCGGCTATGCCGGGGAATTATTATTCGGAGGACATGATTCGGGTGAGAAAGGCATAGGATGGGATAGGCTCCTGGAACCGGCCTTTGGTTGAAAAGGAGGCGGAATTCCGCAAAGCTGGACAGGCCCTGCGAAAAATGAAAAAATTCTCCGGCAAGTGAAAATTCAGCAAAGTTGTGAAAGATTGAAGTTCATCATACATTTAATGGAAGAACATTTTCAAAAATATCACGAGACTGTCAAAGCCTTTGGCGAAAGGACAAGTTCAATTGGTGATTTTTCAGAGAATGAAACGAAAAAGTTGATAAAATTCAGGTATGTTGAGCAGTTTGACTTTGATTTTTCAATCCCATAGAATCAAATTGAAAATAATATTCAAAATTGACCCCAAAATATCAATCTTTTTGAAGGATACTTGCAGAAATAAAAATAATCTTCAAAAGTGAAAGCGATGGGTGATAAAATGACCAGCCATACCCAGATCAGCCTGACGATCGACCAGAAACTGCTGGAGCTGACCAAAACCGAACGGCGGGTGGCGGATTACATCCTGGTGAACCAGGACCGGATCATCTATGAATCGATCACCGATGTGGCGGAGGCCACCGGTTCCAGCGAAGCGACCATTATCCGCATGTGCCGAAAGCTGGGCTACAAAGGCTTTCAGGATCTCAAAATCCGGGTGGCAAAGGATTTGGTTTCCCCGCTCGAAAAGATCCATGAAGGGGTTTGCGCCAGCGATTCGGCCGGCAGCATCCTGGAAAAAAGTTTCGACAGCGCAGTGGAAACGATAAACGCCACCAAACGGGTGGTGAGCACCCCTGAATTTGAAAAGGCCGCCAATGCAATCCTGCACACCGGGCGCCTGCTCGTATTCGGGCTTGGCAATTCGGCGCCGGTCGCAATGGATGCCGCGCATAAATTCCTGCGGGCGGGCATCGATTCAAATGCTTACTGCGACAACCACTTTCAGATGATTGCTTCGAGTTCGCTGAAACCTGGCGACGTGGTACTTGGGATCTCCCATTCGGGCAATTCCCGCGACATTGTCGAAGCGCTTGGCTATGCCAAAGAACAGGGCGCCACCACCATCTGCCTGACCAACTACGGGAAATCCCCGATCACCCGCGGCAACGTTTCGGACATCAGGCTGTTCACAAGCGCAGCCGAAACAAAATTCCGGGTTCACGGATTGACCTCGCGTATTGCGCAGCTCGCAATTATTGACGCGCTGTTCATCTATGTATGTTTGAAAAAGGGGGAGGAATCGATCAAGAATTTTGAAAAGGTGGATCAAAGCCTTTCTCTGAAGAAATATTGACGAAAATCAAGGAAAGGAGGAGCGCAATGATTGGAATTGATGTGGCGGGCATCCGGGTGGCAGTTACCGGCGCGTCCGGTGTAATTGGGCTGGCGATTGCAAAAGCGTTTCTGGAAAACGGCGCCTCGGTCGCGAACTGGGATCTTTCGGAAAGTCCCGAAGCGAAGGCTGCCGGAGACGCGCACCCGGGACGTTACCGGTTCATACAGGCCGATCTCGTCGAGGAAACGCAGGCCAAAGCCGCGGCCCAGGCGACAGCCGGGGCGTTCGGGGGGATCGATGTGCTTGTGAACAACGCCGGGATCATCGCGAAACAGGAGATTGAGCAACTCGATACGTCCACCCTTGACCGGCTTTACAGGGTGAATATCCGCGGAGCGGCATTCGCCGCGAAATACGCGGTGCCGTATCTCAAGAAAAGCGGCCGCGGCCGGATCATCAACATGTCCTCGGTGCAGGCGCTTCTGGGCATGGAAACGTACACTCCCTACACCTTCACCAAGGCGGCGCTTTCCGGCATGACGCGGGTTTGGGCGCTTGAACTTGCCGGATATGGGATTACCGTGAACGCCATCTGTCCTGGCTGGGCGGACACCGGAATGACCCGGACCGCACTGGTGGAACGCATGGCCGGGCTGCACGGGCTTCCGATTGAGGCGGCGCGGGAGCTGATCCTCTCTTATGTGCCGCAGCACCGGCTGATAGACCCGGACGAGATCGCCTTCGCGGCGCTTTTTCTCGCCAGCACGCTTGGCGCGGCGGTCAACGGCGTTGACCTTTCGCTCGATGCGGGGGTCGCAAACTGCGCCAAGGCCGGGCTCAGCATGCTTTCCCCATTTGAAAAACTGTAAAACCCTTTTCTATAGACAAAACTGGGAGGAGAAAGACCATGAGTTGTTTGTTAATGGGCGTGGACTTTGGCACCGGCGGCTGCAAAACGACGGTCATCGACACAGAAGGCAACGTGAAGGCAACCGCGTTTGAGGAGTACCCGTCCGACCACCGGCACCCCGGCTGGTCGGAACAGAACCCGGATCACTGGGTGAAAGCGCTGGTGAACACGGTGAAAAGCTGCGTGGAAACAGAAGGGGTTGACGCCGCGGAGATCGCGGGAGTGAGCTTTTCCGCTTCGACCCACAACGCGGTGCTGCTCGATGGGAACGGCGAAGTGATCCGTCCGTGCATCATGTGGAACGACCAGCGCAGCGCGGGGCAGGCCAAACGGCTTTGTGCGGAGCACGGCGAAAAGATCTTCCAAATCGGCATGCAAATGCCGACCGCGACCTGGACGATGCCGCAGCTTTTATGGATTCAGGAAAATGACCCGGAAAGCTTTGGGAAGATCCGTCACATCCTTTTCACAAAGGATTACGCCCGGCACTTTGTCACCGGCGATTGGTATACCGACCATGTCGACGCGCAGGGTACCCTGCTCTATGACGCGAGAAACTTTTGCTGGTCGAAGGAGCTCTGTGACCTGATCGGGCTGGACGTTTCGGTCCTGCCGCAGGTGATCAAATCAAAGGCGATCGCGGGAACGGTTCAAAAGCGGGCGGCTGAATTGACCGGCCTGCGCGAAGGCACCCCGGTCATTGCGGGCTGTTCGGACACGGCGGCAGAGGACTATGGCGCGGGCGCGGTAGAGGAGGGCCACCTGCTGGTCAAGATGGCTACCGCCGGCAATGTCAATATGATCCTCCGGGAGGCCGACCCGCATCCGAAAGGCTATACCTACCCGTTCGCGGTGGAAGGCATGTGGTACATGTGTATGGGCACCAACGCGAGCGCTTCCTCCTATCGCTGGCTGCGCGACGCGCTCTACGCGGTCGAAAAGGAGGCCTGCGAGACGAAAGGGGAGGACGTTTACCGGCTGATGGACGCGCAGGCGGCCGAAGTACCGGTCGGATCGCGGGGGCTTATCTTCCACCCGTACATCCTGGGAGAACGCTGTCCGTATTTCAATGCGAATTACCGCGCCGATTTCTTTGGGATCAGCGTGGTGCACGATAAACGCTACTTTGCGCGTGCGGTGCTCGAAGGGGTTGCCTACAGCCTCTATGACTGCTTCCAGGTGGTGAAGGAGACCGGACGCGCCGCTTCGGAGATCCGGCTCATCGGCGGCGGCGCGAAAAGCCCGCTTTGGTGCCAGATCCTTTGCGATGTATTTGGGGTGCCGGTTGTGCGGCCGGAAAAAGATGACTCCTCGTTTGGCGGCGCGCTTTTGGCCGGGGTAGGCGTCGGTGTGTTCCCAGATGAAGTCACGGCGGTGCGTCAGTGCAACCGGATCAAAAAGACCTATTATCCGGACATGGAAAACCACGCGAAGTATGAGAAGTTCTTTGCGGTCTACCGCGAGGTGACCGCGTCGTGCGCGCCCATCTGGGAGAAACTGCAGGAAATCGCGAACGACTGATCAGAGCCTGTTTTAGCGCGGCGGGAAGGCCGCCAAGACGAATAGAGACGAATTATTTAAGGAGGATTTCAAATGAAAAAAAGGATTCTTTCCCTGGTACTGGCAGCAGTTATGATCCTGGCGTTCGCGGCCTGCGGTTCGTCTTCCGGAAATTCCACGGCCCCGGCTGCTTCCGGCGCCCCGGCGCCGGCTGAATCCAAGGATGCGGCGCCTGCGGACAGCGGCGAGGTGATCGAGCTTTCCTTCGGTCACATCCAGAACCCCGGCCACGCGCTTGCGATCGCGCCGGAGGAGTTTAAACAGTTCGTCGAAGAGAAAACAAACGGCCGGGTGAAGATCACCATTTTCCCGTCAAGCCAGCTCGGGACCCAGCGCGAGATGATCGAACAGACGGTCATGGGCACGCTCGACATCAACTTTTCGAGTGTGGCGGAGCTCTCTACCGGTCTCAACAAGCCGATCATCGGCGCGTTTGAGCTCCCGTTCCTCTCCAAAGACCTGAAAACCCAGGAACGGCTGATCAATGAGGTCGTCATGCCCGAGCTGCCCAAACTGCTCGAGGGCACCGGTCTCAAGATGCTCAACTGCTATTCGAACGGCATCCGCCAGCCAATCTTAAAAACCCGTCCGATCACCAAGCTTGACGATCTCAAGGGACTCAAGATGCGCTGCGCGGAGACCCCGCTTTACGTCAACCTCTGGACATCGCTTGGATGCACCGTCGTCACCTCCCCGTGGAGCGAAGCGTACACCGTCGTGCAGCAGGGCGTTGCGGACGCGGCGGAAGCCGACGCGGTCGGCCTTGTGAACGTCAACCTTCAGGAGGTTTCCAATTACTATTCCCGCATGGGCCACATTGGCGCGATCTATCCGACCTACATCAACGAGGAAAAATGGAATTCGATCCCGGCTGACCTGCAGGAAATCATCATGGAATGCGCGGCCGAAAGCCAGGCGAAACAGATCGCCGACCGGCAGGGACTCGACGACATCGCGGAAAAGGCGATTGCGGACGCGGGCGTTGAGATCAACGACGTGCCGGACGAGGAACGCGCAAAGATGCGCGCGGCCTGCCAAAAGATGTACGATGATTTCGCGGCGGAAAACAACTGCCAGGAGCTGATCGACAAGCTGCTTGCCATCGACGCGTAAAAAGGGCTCCGACAGCATCCGGCTTCCCATCTGGAATCCGGCTGTGCGGCCCTTAAAAGCCGCACAGCCTGCTTTCGGGCCATATCCACCATGTAGTAGGGAGATGTTGCTATGAAAACATGGCTGAAGATAGACCGCTGGATCGATATTGTCCAGACCTGGATCTGCATCGTCCTGTTTGTGCTGATCCTGTTCTTCGGCAGTATCCAGATCTTTGGGCGGTACATATTCGGCGTTTCCACCCCCTGGTCAGAGGAGCTGATGCGCTTCTCGGCCATCTGGTTGACCATGGTCGGTTCGGCGCTCACCATCCGCGTGGATGGCCACGTGTCGGTCGATATCCTGCTGGGTTTCATGAAGAACAACAAGGCCCGGTCGGTCCTGTTCACTGCGGCGCGGCTGATCTGCGTGGTATTCCTGATCGTCTACCTGCCCGCGTCGATCCAACTGGTGATGCGCAGCGGGAATTCGATGGCCGCCTCGCTGCCGATTTCCTATGTGTATATCTATTCCGCGGTGCCGGTCGGGATCGTTATGATGATCCTGTCCTATATCACCACCATCCCGGCTTACGCGAGACAATATGCGAAAGGGGAGAAATAAACGATGTTGCTGATCGCAGGTGGATTTCTCATCCTTTTTCTGATCATCGGCGTGCCGGTCAGCTTTGCAATCGGCTTTTCTGGCGTGCTGGCCCTGATGCTCGGCAGCGATGTGCCGATTTTCATGGCGGTCCAGCAGATGATCCGCGGGATCAACTCCTTCCCGATGATGGCGGGGCCGCTCTTCATCCTGGCGGGTGAAATTTTGAGCGGCGCGCAGCTGTCGAAACGCATCCTGGATTTCAGCCGTTCGCTGCTTTCCTGGATGAAAGGCGGACTCGGTATGGTCTGCGTGCTGGCCAATATGATCTTCGCGGGCATCTCCGGTTCCGGCGCCGCCACAATGGCGGCGGTCGGGTCGCTGTGTACCCCGGAGCTCAAGGAATCCGGCTATGACCGTTCGTTTGTGGCCTCGCTGATCGCGGGTTCCGGTTCGCTTGGCCCGATCATTCCGCCGAGCATCAACATGATCGTTTTCGCCTCGCTGACTGGATTCTCGGTCGGAAAGCTTTTTCTCGGCGGCCTGGGGCCAGGCATCCTGATCGGCCTTCTGCTGATGGGCATGTGCAACTGGTATGCGCGCAGGCATAAGATCGACCAGGGTACCGGCACCTTCAGCCTCCGTGAGGTTGGAAAATCGTTCAGCAAAGCGTTTTTTGCCCTGCTTACACCGCTTATCATCATCGGCGGCGTCATCACCGGCGTTTTTACCGCCACCGAGAGCGGCATCATCGCCTGCCTCTACGGTCTCGTTTGCGGCGGTTTCATCTACCGCACGCTGCACCTCAAGGACCTCTATAAAATTTTCAAGCGGGCGATCGAATCCTCGGCCATGCTGATGATGCTGATGGGTATTTCGAACATCTACGCCTACATCTTCGCCAAGGAGAACGTCGGCGGCGCGATCAAGAGCATTATGCTCTCCATTTCCACCGATCCGACCGTGGTTGTCTGCATCATCATCGGCCTCATGCTGGTGATCGGATGCTTTATGGAAACCATCGCGGCGATGGTTGTCATCCTGCCGGTGATCTATCCGATCGTGCTGGAGCTGGGCGTGGACCCGCTCGTGTTCGGCGTGCTCTTTTCAATCGCCACGGTGGTCGGCGGGCTGACCCCGCCGGTTGGGCTCTATCTGTTCATCTCGATGAACATCGCGGAAGCGCCCTTTAAGGAGGCGATCCGCTATACACTGCCGGTTGTGCTGTTCGTGCTCTTTACGATGATTCTGACCCTGTTCGTTCCGCAGGTCGTCACCCTGATCCCGAACCTGCTCATGGGCACCTAGCGCGGGGCTTGCCCGCACAGATTATTTGGAAATGGATTTTCCGCCCATAAATGGCCGGGCGAAAAATCGGAAAGGGGCTTTACCTTATGCAAATCAACGAGCTTTTATATCAGTTTATCCGCTCCGAACTGGAGGACGCGGTAGGCGGAGAGAACGTGAGCACCCGTTCGAGCGACCTGCTGGTACATAGCGTGGACTATTTCTTTGTCAGCCGCATGTGGGAGGACCGCGGCAAAAACACCCCGCAGCCGGACTTTGTGGTGCGCCCCGGCTCGGCGCAGGAGGTCTCCAAGGTTCTCAAGATCGCAAACTACTATCAGATACCGGTCACGACCTGGGGCGGCGGCTCCGGTTCGCAGGGCGGCGCGCTTCCAGTGGCGGGCGGCATCGTGCTTGACACCAAACGGATGAACCGCATCCTCGACTTTAACCCCAACTCGATGTGCGTGACGGTCGAAACCGGCGCGAACTTCCAGCAGCTCGAATGGTATGCGAACGAACGCGGCTATTCGCTGATGCACTATCCGAGCTCAATGAACTGCGCGACGGTCGGTGGATTTCTTGCGCACCGCGGCATCGGCGTTCTCTCCACCAAATACGGCAAGATCGACGACATGACCGTGAGCCTTGAAATCGTGCTCCCGAATGGGGACATCATCGAGTCCTCGCCGGTGCCGAAGCACGCGGCCGGCCCGGATTTGGCCCAGATTTTTATCGGGTCCGAAGGGACGCTCGGCGTCATGACCAAGGTCACCCTGCGGCTCTATGAAAAACCGGAAACGCGGCGTTTTCGGGCGTTCCTCTTCAAGAATGTCACCGACGGCATCGCCTGCGGCCGTGACATCCTCCGGAAGGTGAAGCCTTCGATCATGCGCCTTTACGACGAAGCGGAAACCGTTTCGATCATCAAGGAAGTGCTCGGCTTTGCGGCGCCCGGCGCGTTCATGAACATCGCGGTCGAAGGCATGACCGAGATTGTCGATATTGAGGAGCGTATCATCCTGGAGACCTGCGCCAAATATGAGGCGCAGGACCTCGGCCACGAATACGGCGAGAAATGGTGGGACAGCCGCGTCACCTTTTTCTATCCCGGGCACGCGCTCGACCTGCCGAAGATGTACGGGACGCTTGACACGGTCGCCACCTATGACAACATCGAAAAGATTTATCACGCCAAAAAGAAGGCGATAGCCGACAACTTTGAAGGTGTGCGTTATATCGCGCATTTCTCCCACTGGTATGAATGGGGATGCATGATCTATGACCGGTTCATTATGGATCATCCGCCGGAGGATGCGGTCGAATGTATCCAGCTGCACAACCGAATCTGGAACGTCAGCGTGCGTGCGAGCCTTGCAAACGGCGGCGTGGTCAACGACCATCACGGCGTGGGGATCAAGCTCGGCCACCTCATGAAGGAACAGTATGGGCCCGGCATGCAGGTATTCGAGGCGCTCAAGGAAAAACTTGACCCGAATCACATCATGAACCCCTGCAAGCTGGGGCTTTAAGGCCAGAAGAGGAGGAATGACGCATGTTATCGGAAAAAGCGAACAAAACTGTAAAGGCCTGCCGGTTCTGCTGGATGTGCCGGCATCTGTGCCCCATTGGTCTCAAGACCGGCCGGGAGAACAATACCCCGCGCGCGAAGGGAATCCTGCTCGATATGGCGGGCCACGGCGAGGCATATTCGGTGTCGATGGCGGAAGATATGTATGAATGCCTGCTTTGCGGCGCTTGTGCCGCGGGCTGTGAAACCGGCTTCGATCCGCGGATCTTCATCCGCGAAGCCCGCACAAAAGCGGTCGTTGAGGATGTGGTGCCGGATTATGTGCAGGCGGTTATCGACAATCTCACCGAAACCGGGAATCTCTGGGGCATCCCGTCTGAAAAGAAAGCCGAAGCGCTGTCCCCCTGGTCGAAGGACAAAGCTGAGGTGATCCTCTACGCGGGAGAGACCGCCGCGCTCAAAACCCCACAGATGGTGGAAACGGCGGCGAAGCTGCTCGCGGCGGCGGGCGTCGATTTCGCAACGCTCCGCGACGAACCGTCCAGCGGGGCCATGCTGGGTGATTTGATCGGCTATGTGGACGACACAGCCGCCTGTGCGAAAATACTGGCGGAAGCGATCGCGTCAGCCGGGGCGAAAACCGTGGTCGTGCTCGATCCGGCCGACGCGAACGTCATGAAGCAGGAATATCCACAATGGGGGATCGAACTGGGCGCTGATGTCGTGACCGCCACCGCATACTTTGCGGAGCTGGCCGCGCAGGGCAGGCTCAATCCGGCGAAGGTCACGGTCGCGGACGCGACCTATCATGACCCGGACCGGCTGGCCCGCGACCTCGACGAGACCCAGCCCGCACGCGACCTGCTCGCGGCAATGGGGATTGCGTGGAAAGAGATGTTCTTTAACCGCGATATGGTTCGTTCCTGCGGAGAACAGGCGGTCAAGGCGCACTCGCCGAAGATTGTGGCGCTTACGGCGGCCGGGCGCTGGGAGGATGTCGACCGGTGCGGCAGAAAGACGGTGATCACCGCTTCACCATCCGACTATGAGATCCTCTCGGCGGACATCCCGAAGGGGCACGCGGTCGAAGACCTTTTCGCGCTGCTGGCAAAAGCCTGCGGCTTGTAAACAAAATGAAAAGCGGGGGAAAAGCATGGAAATCTGCGTCTGTTTAAAACAGGTTCCCGAAACACAGGATGTGGGGCTAGACAAAGACACCCATACCCTGCAGCGGGACGCTGCCACGCTGATTTTAAATCCCGCTGACGCAGCCGCGCTGGAACTGGCATACCGGCTTAAAAAAGTGCATGGCGGCAGCGTTACGGCGCTTTCGATGGGCGGAAAAAAAGCCGCCGCGGTGCTTTCATACGCGGCGGCACAGGGCGCGGACGCGACCGTGCTGGTGAGCGATCCGCTCTTTGCCGGATCGGATACCTTTGCGACTGCGCAGGTGCTTTCCCGTGCCGTCCGGCGTCTTGGCCCGTTTGACCTGATCCTCTGCGGCCGCCGGGCGATCGACGGCGAGACCGGGCAGGTCGGCGGCGAGCTTTCGGTGATGCTGGATGCGGCATATCTTGCAAATGTCTTCTCCCTGGGCGTTGAGGGGAACGAAGCGTTCTGCACGAGTTTGCACGAGGAAGGGTTCGACGAATACGCCGTGCGGCTCCCCGCGGTGCTTTCGATCTGCGAAGGCGCGGCGCAGGAACATATGCCGTCGCTTCTGGATCTGCGGCGCGCGCGGAAAGTCCCGCTGGAGGGGCTTTTTGCCGGTGACCTGGGATTTCAAAAGGGTGAGGCCGGGCTTGCGGGGTCCAAAACGCGGGTGCGAAGGGTCTTTTCGCCGGAAAAAGGGATGCGCCAATGCGCTTTCGCGGAGGATCTCCCGGCAGGCGCCTTTGCAATCTGCAAAAAACTTGCGGAGGTGACCGGATGAACGGGAAAAGCCGCCGCAATGAGATCTGGGTGATTTGTGAGACAAAGGGCGGTACGCTGACCGATGCTTCGTGCGAGCTGCTTTGGAAAGCGCGGGAGTTGGCGGGACACGCCGGGGCCGCGGTATCCGCGCTGCTCATGAGCGGCGCGGATACCGCATCCGCCGCGTTTGCGGCGGGGG
>NZ_QSBX01000003.1:10464-42144 GCF_003465835.1 Anaerotruncus sp. AF02-27
CCGCGCGGCCCCGGCCGCGTCCACTGTGCGCACCGCTTATGAAACCGCGCGGATCGTGGCGGCCGCGGCGAAGGAGACGCCGCCGCTCGCGATTCTGCTGCCCGCCACCGTTTACGGCCGCGCGGCCGCCCCGCAGGTGGCGGCGCTGCTCGGCGCCGGGCTCACCGCCGACTGCACCGGCCTTGCGATGGAAGGGGATCTGCTCGTGCAGACCCGGCCCGCGTTCGGAGGGAACATTCTGGCCGAGATCGTCGGCACCGGGAGCCTGCCGCAGATGGCGACGGTTCGGCCGAAAGCGATGCCCGCGCCTGTGCTCGATTATTCCCGCACCGGTTCGGTGAAACCGCTCGCGGTTCCGAAGCTGGATCTTCCTCTGCGGCTGCTGCGCCGGGTGTGCGAAGCACCCGCGCAGACGCTTACCGGCGCGCAGCTGATCGTTGCGGGCGGGCTTGGCGCGGGCGGCAGGGAAGGCTTTGCGAAGCTTTCTGAGCTTGCGGGGCGTCTCGGCTGTCCGCTTGGCGCGTCGCGCGCGGCGGTCAACGCTGGGCTTGCGCCGTATGCGGCGCAGGTGGGGCAAACCGGTGTGACGGTGCGGCCAAAGCTCTATCTGGCCTTCGGAATTTCCGGCGCGGTGCAGCACCTCGCCGGGATGGGGGCCTCCGATTATATCATCGCGGTCAACACCGACCGGCGCGCGCCGATCTTCGACCACGCCGATTATGGGGTCGTCGCGGACAGCATCGAAGTGATGGATCTGTTGCTGAAACAGTTAGAAAGTTGAAGGAGGGGCACATCATGACTACGACAAGCACAAGGGCCTTTGCCTGCCCGCTGAAATATATCCAGGGACCGGGTGAATTTGACAATCTCGAACGTTATACCAGCGGCTTTGGCCCGAAGGTTTGTTTTTTGATTGACGGTTTTTTATATGACGGGTTGAATGCCCGGCTTGCGGGCATCTACGGCCCGACCCAGTCGGAATATCTGGCGATCAGATTCGAAGGCGAGTGCTGCCAGGAGGAATTCGAGCGGGTCGGCAGGCTCGCCGGGGAATTCGGCGCGGACGTACTGGTCGGCGTGGGCGGCGGCAAGACGCTCGACACGATGAAGGTCATCGCAAACGAAGTGGGGCTTCCGCTGATTATCGCGCCTACTTCCGCCTCGACCGACGCGCCGACTTCGGCCATGTCGGTCATCTATACCAAAGACGGCGTCTATGTCAAAAACGTGCGGCATAAACGTCACTCGGAGATGGTACTGATGGATACCGAGATCATTGCGAAGGCACCGGTCCGGCTGTTTGTCTCCGGTATGGGCGATGCGCTCGCAACCTATTTCGAAGCCGCCGCCAACGACCGTTCGGACAGCGCCAACTATATCGGCGGCGGATATCGCCGCTGCAAGGCAGGCATGGCGATCGCGCAGATGTGCTATGACATCCTGCTGGCGGACGGACTGCGTGCAAAGCTTTCGCTTGAGGCGGGCTGCTGCAGCGAAGGGGTCGAAAATGTCATCGAGGCGAATACCCTGCTCTCCGGCCTGGGCTTTGAAAATACAGGCTGTGCCTGTGCGCACGGTATCCATGCGGGTCTCACCGAGCTGCCTTCCACCCACCGGTTCTACCATGGGGAAAAGGTGGCGTTTGGCGTGGTCTGCCAGCTCATGCTGGAAAACGCGCCGGGCGAACTGGTCGACGAGGTGCTCGGCTTCATGACGGCGGTGGGTCTGCCGGTCACGCTCGGCGACCTCAATGTGGAGGCCACACCGGAGAATGTGCGAATCATCGCGCATAAGACAGCGGTCGAGAATAAGCTGATCCAGGCGGAGCCGTTCCTCATCACCGAGGACAGCGTTTATAACGCTATCTTAGCGGCGGATGCGGCTGGCCGGTATTACCGTGCCTGAAAAAGTGTGGAACTGCGTTCCCCGCCCGGTTTTCGGGCGGGGGCAATTTTTGAAACCAAATAGAACCGGTTTCATGAATATTGTGGAAAGGCAATAAGAAAAATGGTTTCTTCTTATGAAGTTGGGAGAAAATGTGGGTTGATTCCTTGACATTTGCAGGAAGTGTGGTAAATTAAATTCATAAAACCGGTTTCACAGAACTTTACAACAATTTGAGGAGGAAAACATATGAGA
This sequence comes from Anaerotruncus sp. AF02-27, assembly GCF_003465835.1. Lineage (NCBI taxonomy): Bacteria > Bacillati > Bacillota > Clostridia > Eubacteriales > Oscillospiraceae > Anaerotruncus > Anaerotruncus sp. AF02-27. The sequence goes on from NZ_QSBX01000003.1 coordinate 12,604, forward strand.
ATCCCTTATGACGAACTGGTGGCAGAATTTAACCGCGTCCTGATCAAAAAAGGCTTTGACGAAACGGATGCGCTCGAAGCGGCGAAAATTTTTGCCGACAACAGTGTGGACGGCGTCTATTCCCACGGCGTCAACCGCTTCCCACGCGTCGTTTCCTACATCGAAAAAGGCTACATCAAGCCGGACAAGAAAGCGATCAGGGTTGGCGGAAGCGGAGGGTTTGAACGCTGGGACGGCCAGCTTGGCATGGGAAACCTCAATGCGAAGCGCTGCATGGACCGTGCAGTGGAGCTTGCGGGCGAATATGGCGTGGGTGTCGTGGCGCTCGGCAACAACAACCACTGGATGCGCGGCGGATATTTCGGCTGGCAGGCGGCGGACGCAGGCTGCATCGGCATCTGCTGGACCAACACGATGCCCAATATGCCCGCCTGGGGCGGCAAAGACCGCCGCATCGGCAATAACCCTTTCATCATTGCAATCCCGCGCTCGAACGGCGAGCATGTTGTGATCGACTGCGCGATGGCGCAGTTCTCCTATGGAAAAATCGAGGAGTGCCGGCTCAAAAAGATACCGCTGCCGGTTGTCGGCGGCTATGACTCCAATGGCAACGTCACCACTGACCCGGCTGAGATCGAAAAGACCTGGCGGGTGCTGCCGATCGGTTACTGGAAGGGCTCCGGTATCTCGATTGCGCTCGACCTGGTGGCGACCGTGCTTTCCGGCGGCCTTTCGGTTACCGCTGTCGGTAAAAAGTGTGAGGAAGAATATGCGCTCTCCCAGATGCTGATCGCGATCGATCCACGCCATGTTGCCGCACAGAATATCTCCGACATGCTGATCAACGAGGTCATCGACGATATCAAAGCTTCCGAACCGGCCACAGAAGGTGGAAAAATCCTCTATCCCGGAGAGCCGGAGATCCTGACCCGCCGTGACAACCTCGCAAACGGTATCCCGGTCCTTGAGGAAATCTGGGCGCAGATCAAAGCGATGTAATCCAGCCCGCACAGGCGGCGGATATGCGATGCCGGAAAACGGCATGTGAAAAAGACGGGAGGGACCGACATTGACCATCTACGACATCGCGAAGCTGGCCGGTGTTTCGCCGTCCACCGTTTCGCGGGTGCTCAACAACAAGCAGAATCTGCGGGAGGAAACCCGTCTGAAGGTACAGAAAGTGCTTGATGAGAACCATTATACCCCCAGCATGTTCGCCCAGAGCCTTGTGAGCAGCTCAATGCGCACGATCGGTATTCTGGTCACCGATATCCGGGAACTGCACCATTCCAACACCGCCTATACCATCGAGCAGGAATTCAGCAGGCTGGGTTATTGCTGCATGCTTTGCAATACCGGCGAGGAGCCCGAAAGCCAGAGCAATTACCTGCGCATGATGGGCGCGCGCAAGGTGGACGGCGTGGTGCTGCTCGGTTCGGTTTTTCAGACCCGGTATATCCAGAATGAGATTGCCAGGCACCTGCCTGAAACGCCGGTCGTCATGGCAAACGGCTATCTGCCGCTGCCGAATGTCTGCGGCATTCTCTGTGACGACCGCGGAGGCGTCTGTGAATGCGTGACAAGCCTTCTGCGGCGCGGGCACACCCAGATCGGTTTTGTGCAGGACTTTGACAACGCCAGTTCCCGGCAGAAATGTCAGGGCTATCTGGAGGCATTTGAACGGATGGGGATTGCCTGCAACCGGGACAATATCCACCGCGGGGTCTGTTCCATCGAAGGCGGCATGGATTCCACTCGCAGGCTGCTCGAACGCAATCCTCTGATCACCGCGATCCTCTTCGGGGAGGATATCGCGGCGGTCGGCGGCATCAAGGCGTTGAAAAAACTCGGCAAGCGGGTGCCGCAGGATGTGGAAGTGGCCGGTTTTAACAATTCGGTCTACACCGAGGTCAGCAGTCCGGAACTCACTTCGGTTGACAACAAGATGGGGATTATGGGCATGACCGCCGCGCGGACCCTGTATGATATGATCAGCGGTGTGAAGCCGGCCTCCCGAATGACCCTTTCTGTGGATGTGGTCTATCGGGAAAGCCTGAAAAAATAAGGAAAACCGGGCCGCGCGGCAATGGCTGCGCGGCCCGGTTTTTCTTCGCGGGCAAACATGTGGAGAAAAAAGACGCGATGGAAAAATTTTTAGGAAATGCTTGACAAATCAAGTTAGCAAGTGTAAACTACATAAATAGAAAGGGTTAGTTAAAGCTAACCCATATCTTTAATGAGAAAGTTAGCAGACCCTAACAGAAAGGGATGGTAAAGATTATGCCGTTGACAATGGCACAGACAGGCAGCCGGAGCAAAGTGAAAATGATCCACGGAAAGGATGAAACGAGGCGGTTTCTGGAAAGCCTGGGCTTTGTGGAAGGCGGAGAGGTGACAGTCGTGTCCGAGCTGGGCGGGAACCTGATCGTAAATATCAAGGATACCCGGATTGCGCTGAGCAAAGCGATGGCGAACCGGATCATGATAGAGGAGGGAATCTCATGAAAACATTGCGGGAAATCAAATGCGGGGAAACGGTCACGGTGGCCAAACTTGGAGGCGAAGGGGCGCTTAAGCGGCGGATCATGGATATGGGGATCACCAAAGGGGCCTCCATCTATGTGCGCAAGGTGGCGCCGCTGGGCGATCCGGTTGAGGTGACGGTGCGCGGTTACGAGCTGTCGATCCGCAAGGGCGACGCGCAGAATATCTTTGTGGACTGAAGATTTTTACGAACACGGGTTAGTGATGACTAACGATGGAACAAAGATGGGGAGGATGCATATGACAATCAAGATTGCGCTCGCAGGCAATCCGAACTGCGGGAAAACGACGATGTTTAACGACCTGACCGGATCGAGCCAGTACGTGGGAAACTGGCCGGGAGTCACGGTGGAAAAGAAGGAGGGCAGGCTCAAAGGGCACAAGGATGTCATCGTGACCGACCTGCCGGGCGTGTATTCGCTATCGCCGTACACACTGGAGGAAGTAGTGACGCGGGACTACATCATGGAGGAGCGGCCGAGCGTGGTGGTCGACCTGGTGGACGCTTCGAACATCGAACGCAACCTTTATCTCACCACCCAGCTGACCGAAATGGGGATTCCGGTGATTATCGCGCTCAATATGATCGACATCGTCAAGAAAAATGGCGATGCAATCGACACGCAAAAGCTTTCCGAGGCGCTGGGATGCGAAATCATCGAAACATCCGCGGTAAAAGGGGCCGGGTCGCATGAGGTGGCCCGGCGCGCGGTGGAAATGGCAAAGACCGGGATGAAAACAACGCCGCAGCACACCTTCGACGCAAAGGTCGAGGAGGCGCTCGGACAGATTGGGCGTCTCATCGAGGGGATAGTGCCGGCGGAAAGCCTGCGCTGGAACACGATCAAGCTGTTTGAGCGGGATGAAAAAGCGATGGCGAAGCTTTCGCTTCCCGTCGATGCGCGCAAACAGGTGGAAGAGATCATCGCGGGCTGCGAAAAGGCATTTGACGACGACAGCGAAAGCATCATTACCAACGAACGTTACCAGTATATTGCCAGGCTGGTCAAGAACTGTGTACAGAAACGCCGCGCTGGGATGACCGTTTCGGACAAGATCGACCAGGTGGTGACCAACCGATGGCTGGCGCTGCCGATCTTTGCGGTTATCATGTATGTTGTTTACTATGTGTCGGTTTCGTGGCTCGGCACCATTGTGACCGACTGGATGAACGACACGCTGTTTGCCGAGACAATCCAGCCCGCTGTGACCGGCCTTTTGGAGAGCGCGGGAGCAGCGCAATGGCTCATCGGCCTGCTCGTCGACGGGATCATCGGCGGTGTGGGCGCGGTGCTCGGCTTTGTGCCGCAGATGTTCATCCTGTTCTTCTTCCTGTCCATTCTGGAGGACTGTGGGTATATGGCGCGCGTGGCGTTCATCATGGACCGCATCTTCCGTAAATTCGGGCTTTCGGGCAAGAGCTTTATCCCGATGCTGATCTCGTCCGGCTGCGGGGTGCCGGGCATTATGGCGACCCGCACGATCGAGAATGAGAAGGACCGGCGGATGACGATTATGACAACGACTTTTATCCCGTGCGGGGCGAAGCTGCCGATTATTGCGCTGATCGCGGGCGCGGTGTTCCCGGAGATCACCTGGATGGCGCCGGCGACCTACTTCTTCGGAATCTTCATGGTGATCATCTCGGGCATCATCCTCAAAAAAACAAAGATGTTCGCGGGCGATCCGGCGCCGTTCGTCATGGAGTTGCCGCAGTATCACTTTCCGGCGCCGAAGGGCGTGCTGATCCACATGTGGGAGCGCGGCAAGGCGTTTATCATTAAAGCCGGTACGGTGATCTTTGTGGCCTGCGGGGTCATCTGGTTTTTGCAGAACTTCGGCTTTGGCCCGGAAGGGTTCGGCCTGGTGGACGACCAGAACGCCAGCATGCTGGCGGCGATCGGAGGCGTGCTCGCGCCGCTGTTCCTTCCGTTGGGATTCGGCAACTGGCAGGCGGCTGTCGCGAGTGTGACCGGGCTTGTCGCAAAGGAAAATGTGGTTGCAACTTTTGGGGTGCTGTTTGGGCTTGGCGAAGTGGCCGAGGACGACCCCGCGCTGCTGGCGGCGCTGCCGGGGCTGTTCACAACCAGCGCGAGCGCGTTGGCCTTCATGGTGTTCAACCTGACCTGCGCGCCCTGCTTCGCGGCAATCGGGGCGATCCGGCGCGAGATGATGAGCGCAAAATGGACCTGGTTCGCAATCGGCTATATGACCGGTATGGCGTATGTGATGGGCTTCATCATCAACCAGCTGGGTGGGGCGTTGTTCTACGGAGTGCCGTTCGGGATTGGGCAGGTGCTGGCGCTTATATGTGTGGCGGTGCTGCTGTGGCTGCTTTTCCGAAGCTGCAATCCGGATAAGAAGAACCCCAAAGCGCTTCCGGTTGGCGTGAATGCCTGAAGAAAATAACGGAAAAAGACCGGCCGCCTCGCCGCGGGGCCGACGGGAACGACATTGGATGGCGCGGCGGAAAGGAAGGCTTTTATGATTACCTGGGTGATCTTTGGTGGGTTGGTGCTTTTGATGTTCTTTGCGGCAAGATACGCTTTCCGCAAGGCCAAAAACGGTGAATGTGTCGGCTGCTCCGGCTGCAAAGGCGGGCGCGGATGCTGCGGCTGCAAAAGCGAAAGCAGTCCGCCCGCCCCATCCCATGACGGCAGATGAGCCTGCCGCTTCCAAAGTTGATTTAACCCCGTTCCCCAGCCGGGCCCAATGCTGCTGTAAAATGGGCCCGGCCGGGGAACACCTCCAAAAAAAGACGGATACAAGAAGCGGCCCGCCGGGAATCTCCGGCGGGCCGCTTTTGCGGTGATGTTTATTTGAGGAACCCGGCGACAATCTTCGCTTCGGCTTCCGATTCGGTGAGCCCCAGGGTGCGCAGCTTGAGGATCTGCTCACCCGCGATCTTGCCAATAGCAGCTTCGTGGATGAGGGCCGCGTCGCCATGGCTGGCGGTGAGCTCGGGGGCGGCGTCCACCGTGCCGTTGTCCGCGATGATGGCGTCGCACTCCGAATGGCCGGTGCAGCGCGCGTTTCCGACGATACGGGAACGGTAGGCCTGATGGGAATTGCCGCGCGCCACCGAACGGGAGATGAGATCGACGCCGGAGTCCTCGCCATCGAGCACGACTTCGAAATCCGTTTTGGCCTGCTGATCGCCCTCGGTCAAAAGGCGTTCGTGGATAAGCAATTTGGCGCGCGGGCCGACCGTCGCCTTCATAGTGCGGGTCGTGCGGTCCACGCCGCCAATCTGGGAGGTGTCCATCTCGAGCACCGCGTCCTCTTCAAGGGTCGCTTCGGTGACCGGATCGATCGACCGCAGACCGGTGCCATGGCCGGTCCCGAGATGCTTTTCCACATAGCGGACATGCGCGCCTTTCGAAAGGAAAAAGCGATGGATACCGTTGTGTCGGGCAGCCGAGGCATCCTCGGTATGCACGCCGCAGCCCGCGACGATGGTCACGTCAGCGCCTTCGCCGACAAAGAAGTCGTTGTAGACCAGGTCATCCACATTGCCGTGAGTGACGATGGCGGGAATCGAAACCGTTTCACCATGGGTCCCGGGCAGGATGCGGATATCAAGGCCCGGCTGAAATTGTTTGGGTTCGATTTTGACGTGTTCGGTCGATTGGCGGCCCGCGCATCCGCCGTCCTCGCGGATATTAAACGCGCCTGAAAAAGAGCCGGCCCAATCGGAAACAGCCGCGAGCAGCTCCTGAGTGACATGATTCATGATGCAGTTCCCTCCTCCAGGTTGGGGCAATGGCCGCAGCGTTCCTCGCCGCCGAGCAGCTTTGGCAGGATCTTATCGCGCGGGCCGCGCTCCTGTACAAGCCCGTCAGCGATCACAACCAGCTCGTCCGCGATCGAGAGGATCCGCTCCTGGTGCGAGATGATGATGAGCGTCCCATCCAGGCTCTCGCGCATCTCCTGAAAGACACTGATAAGATTCGAGAAACTCCAGAGGTCGATGCCCGCTTCGGGCTCGTCGAAGATGGAGATGCGGGTGTGCCGCGCGAGCACGGTTGCGATTTCAATACGCTTGATTTCGCCGCCCGAAAGGCTGCCGTTTACCTCGCGGTCGACATATTCCCGGGCGCATAGCCCCACCCGGCTGAGAATTTCGCAGAGTTTGTCCTCCGAAAGCGATCCGCCTGCCGCCAGTTCGACCAGGTCGCGCACGGTCACGCCTTTGAAGCGTACCGGCTGTTGGAAGGCGTAGCTGATGCCGCGCCGGGCGCGCCCGGTGATATCAAGGCCGGTGATGTCCTCTCCGTCGAGCAGGATACGACCGGAATCGGGCTTTTCAAGCCCGGCGATCAGCTTGGCGATGGTAGTCTTGCCGCCGCCGTTCGGCCCGGTGACGACAATGAGCTTGCCGTCCGGGATCGAAAGGTCAACGCCTTTCAGGACGCGTTCCCCGCCAGGAGCGCCCCATGTGATCTGTTCGAGTGTAAGCAATGATATTGTCCCTCATTTCAGGACGGGCCAGTTTGGAAGGCCTGTCCGCTTTCATCTAGCCGCGATTGATACGTAACAAAATTATAGGCCCGGCAGCAGAAAAAGTCAAGCTGCCCAAGGCGCTCAAAAGCCCGCCGAAGCGGGCTTTTTGGTCATTTGTCGGGACGCAGCGCGCGGGAGGCGTTGAGGATCGCGATGACCGATACGCCCACATCAGCAAAGACAGCTTCCCACATGTTCGCAAGGCCGCACGCACCCAGTATGAGAACCAACGCCTTGACGCCAAGCGCAAAGACAATATTCTGACGCACGATACGCAGCGTTTTTTTCGAGATGCGCATAGCGGAAGCGATTTTCGACGGCTTGTCATCCATCAGCACGATATCAGCCGCTTCGATCGCCGCGTCGGAACCGAGCGCCCCCATCGCAATGCCGATGTCGGCGCGGGAAAGGACCGGCGCGTCATTGATGCCGTCACCCACGAAGGCAAGCTTGCCCTTCGGGGACTTTTCGCAAAGGAGCGCTTCGACCCGGCCGACCTTGTCGGCGGGCAGCAGCTGGGCGTGGACTTCGTCGAGCCCGAGCTCCTTTGCCACGCTTTCGCCGACCGCTTTCGCGTCCCCGGTCAGCATGACCGTCTTACGCACGCCCTGCGCCTTCAGCGCGGCGATTGCCGCTTTCGCATCGGGCTTGAGTTCGTCGGAGATGACGATGTGCCCGGCATAGGCCCCGTCGACCGCCACATGAACGGTGGTTCCAACTTTATGGCAGGGGTGCCATGCCACGCCGATTTCGTCCATCAGTTTGTCGTTGCCCGCGCAGACCATCTGTCCGCCAACCGTGGCGCGTACGCCGCGGCCGGAGAGTTCTTCCACGCCGGTGACGCGGCTCTGGTCGATCTCCATGCCGTAGGCCTCCCGTAGCGAGCGGGAGATTGGATGGTCGGAAAAGCATTCCGCGTAAGCGGCCAGTTCGAGCAGCTTGGCTTCCGAGAATTCGTCCGGATGGATCGCGGTGACGTTGAAAACGCCTTTGGTCAGCGTGCCGGTTTTGTCAAAGACCACGATTTCGGTGTCCGCGAGCACCTCGAGGTAGTTGCCGCCCTTGACGAGAATACCGGTTTTTGAGGCGCCGCCGATCCCCCCGAAGAAGGAGAGCGGCACCGAAATGACCAGCGCGCATGGGCAGGAGATGACCAGGAAGATGAGTGCCCGGTGGACCCAGTCGGACCACGGCAGCCCCATCGTAAGCGGCGGGATCACTGCGAGCAGCAGGGCCGCGGTGACCACTGCGGGCGTATACCAGCGGGCGAACCGGGTGATGAAATTCTCGGCACGTGCCTTTTTGTTGCCTGCGTTCTCCACGAGATCGAGAATTTTTGCCACGGTGGACTCTCCAAACGCCTTGGTGACCCGCACGTGGATGAGGCCGCTGAGGTTTACGCAGCCGCTGATCACGTCGTCGCCGGACTCTACGTTTCGCGGCAGCGATTCGCCGGTGAGCGCGGCGGTATCGATCGCCGAGGCGCCCTCGAGCACCATGCCGTCAAGCGGGATCTTTTCTCCCGCCTTGACAACAATCACATCGCCGACCGCGACCTCATCCGGATCAACCTGCAGGAGCTGTCCGCCCCGCTCGATATTGGCATAATCGGGCCGGATATCCATGAGGCTGGCAATCGACTGGCGGGAACGGCCTACAGCATAGCTCTGGAAGAGTTCACCAACCTGGTAGAACAACATAACGGCCACGCCTTCCGGATATTCTCCGGTGCAGAATGCGCCAACTGTAGCCAGCGCCATCAGGAAGTTCTCATCAAAGACCTGCCCACGAAAAATATTGCGGCCCGCGCGCCAGAGCACGTCGTAGCCGATGACCGCGTAAGGCCCCAGAAAGGCAACCAACCGCAGCGGTCCTTGCGCCGGGAGCAGCAGCGCCGCCGCAAAGAGCACCGCGGCGCCCAGAATCCGGTATAAGGTCAGTTTTTGTTTTTTATTCATCGTATAACCCCTCTATCGTCGCAATTTCGGGATGCGGAAAATTACAGGCAGATGGTACAGTCAGGTTCGATCTTTCTGCAGGTTTTGACGACTTCGCGCATGATTTCGTCGAAACGGGCGTCGTCCGCGTCAATGGTCATTTTCTGGGTCATGAAGCTGATGGCAACGTCGTTTACACCATCCAGCTTTTTCACAGCGTTTTCCATCTTGACGGCGCAGTTTGCACAGTCGAGATCCTGCAGTTTAAAGTGCTTTTTCATAAGATATCCCTCCAATGAAAGATTCATTCTATTCAGCGACATGTTCCATGCCCTGGTTGATGATCGTGCGGACATGTCCATCCGCAAGGGAGTAAAAGACGGTTTTGCCTTCGCGGCGGTATTTGACGAGCTTGCTTTGTTTGAGCGCACGCAGCTGGTGGGAGATGGCGCTCTGGGTCATGTTCAAAAGCTGCGCGATGTCGCAGACGCACATCTCGGATTCGAAGAGCACATAGAGGATTTTGATCCGGGTGGAATCGCCAAAAATTTTGAAAAGTTCGGCCAGATCATAAAGGATTTCATCTTCCGGCATCTCCTGGGTGACTTTGCGGATGATATCTTCATGCGCGTGGATGTATTCGCAGCGTTCAACGTCATTTTGATCAAGCATATTTTCACAACCATTCATATGAAATATTGTTCATATATTATTATATATAACCGCCCGGAAAAGTCAACACCTTTCCGGGCGGTTTGAAAAATTTTATGCGCAGAGTTCACCGCGTTTGGCCAGATATTGGAGCAGCGCCTCGCAGCCTTCACAGATATCTTTCCAAGCAGTGTCAAAATCATCCGAATACCATGGATCTGAGATGTCACGCGGCCGGGGGGAGAAATCGAGCAGCCGGAAAACCTTGCGGTCTTTGTCCGGGCCTAAAATCCGCTGCATGTTTATGAGGTTGCGGTTTTCCATGCCGATCAGGTAATCGTAATTTTCATAGTCGGCGCGGGTCAGCTGGACCGCACGCTTGCCTTCGCAGGTGATGCCGTGCTCCAGCAGCTTGCATTTGGCGGCGGGGTAGACCGGGTTGCCGATTTCCTCGGCGCTTGTGGCGGCGGACGCGGTTTGGACGGCGGCGCTGACCCCGTGTTTTGCGGCGAGATCACGGAAAATAAATTCGGCCATCGGACTGCGGCAGATGTTGCCGTGGCAAATAAATAATACTCTAATCATCTTTTTATATCTCCATTTAAGTCTTGTATTTCTTCTCAAACGCTTGATATTTCAGGGTTTTCTGACTTTTGAGTTTTCCTTTCTTTTCAAGGTATCTTCTCAAATCTTCTCATTTTTTCTTATGTTTTTCCCTGCAATCTTGGTAAATCCATTGGTAAAGCAAGCGTCCTTACCAACGGGCTTTTTTAACTATTCGCTATCCGATATACTTCTTCCTTTGCATCATCAAAATTCACATGGGTGTAAGTGTTCAAGGTTACACTGATGTCTGCGTGACCCATGATATACTGCAAGGTTTTCGGATTCATCCCGGATTTTGCCATATTAGAGCAAAAGGTGTGCCTGCATACATGAGGGGTAACTTTCGGCATCTGGATACGGTAAATCCTGTTGTATTTCTGAATGATATGCTCCAGATACTTTTCCCAGTGAAGGGCAACCATCGGCATATCGTTTTTATCCAGAAACAAAAATCCTGCATATCCTTCCACCATCGGTTCAACTTTTGGTGTCTTGCGGTTAGCAATGATTCTGCAAAAACACGCTGCGACAGCTTCCGTCATCGGCACATAGCGGATGCCTTTGTCAGTTTTTGGTTCTTCAATTACATACTGCATCTGTGCAGTACGCTGTAACTGATGGTCTACCTTGATACGCATTTCTCCAAACTCGATTTCTGAAACCGTCAGTCCACAGAACTCTGAGATACGAAGCCCTGTGTGAAAAAGAATATAGATTGCACCATAGTATCTGCTAAAATGTTTATCTTCCTGAATAAACTTTAGCAAATCTCTCTGCTGCTTTCGGGTAATCGCTTCTCTGGTAACAGAATCATTGACAATGACGGATGCAAGCTCAAATTCAAATGGATTTTTACGAAGCAAATCATCGTCTACCGCCATCTGAAATGCCGGTCTTAGAACTCCCCGGATAGAATGAATGGAACTGTATCCCCGTCCATCAATCTGCTGGAGCTTAATCAACCATGCCTTTGCATCTGACAAACGCACCTTATCAATTCGCAGATTCCCAAAACTCTCTTTTTTCAGCATATTGATGACCGTTTTATATCCGGCAACCGTATTGTGACGAACTCCTGTTTTCAATGAAACATACTTTTCTACCAGTTCCAAAACAGTATAGTTGCCACCGTTGGTTACGATACGGTCAAACAAATCCGCTTCAATCTGTTTTTCTTTCTCACGCAGGGAAGGCTCCCGCTTCTTCCCTTTTGGCATTGGATCATTCTTGTCCAAACGCCAACTGTATACATTTTTCTCTTTTCCGTCCTCATCAATATAGCGGAACCGATACCTCCCATCTTTACGCTGGTACTCGCCCTCTCGCAAAATCCGATTACGGTTATCTCGTCTTTTCTCACTCATCGTGAACTCTCCTTTCAAAAAAAGAGAGCCAGACTTGCACTCTTATCATAGCACAAATACAGCTCTCCGCATAGTTATATCATGTGAAATCGGTAAATCTGTCAGCTCTGTTTACACAGCAGTAGCCTGATCCAGATACCTCTCAAATTTCTCACGCTTAATGAGGGCACGATTGCCGTTCATCACATAAAAATCCTCATTGGGATGTGTGTCAATAAGCGTTCTCAATTTTCCTTCGCCGATATGATAATATCTGGCTGCTTCCTCAATGGTAAGCGTATATCTACGCCACACCGGAATATCCGAGTAATTTTTTCCTTCAATATTCAGCTTATTATTCGCCATAGGCAGTTATCCTCCATGCATGAAAATAGCCAGACAGAGGGTGTCGGCAACGAAGTCCGGCAACCGGCTTCAAAAGACCTTGCAAACAATCTCAATCTGGCGATGGTTACCATTTATACTTTTCTTTTATTTTTCTGTTGTTTTGGTTGTTATAAGGGAGAAAAGCCCGGAAATAAGGTTTTTTCCCCGGCAACCGGCTCGGCAACGGGATAGCAACAGGGGGTGCAACGGGCTGTCATTTTCAGAATGGAAGCTCCATCTGTTCTATGACCTCCACAAAACCGTCCATTGTTTTTTCAGACGGGTTGCATAAGTCCGTTGCCGGGTTTTCATGCTCCCAGCCCTTTTGTCTGCCATATTCGGAAAACATTCTTGGGTTTTGGAAGTACCGCCAGCCGGAAATGCACTGGTTCATAATCTCGTTGATTTCCCGGATTTCCCATTGCTTCGGCTCGTCAAAAGCATGGTTCAAGGCTTCCTTATAGAGCTGCTTGGAGCAGACCATGCTCCCGGTGTACTTATCAAGATACGCCTGTATCATCCCGGCTTTGGTGTCCTCCGGCATAAAATCCCGCTGGTGTTCTTTGAGATACCGCTGCATGGCGGGGCTGAAAGCCAGCTTGAACCTGCCGCTTCGGTAAATCTCCATCGCTTCTGCCCACATCTGCCCGATATAGGCTCTGGAAGCAGCTTCGTCCTCCAAAATGTGAACCTCGGCTTGCTCCGGGTAAACCATGACGGGGATAAAGCGGCGATTGCCGGAACGGTCAAGGGGCAGGAAGTCAAGAACATTGGAAGTGCCGCCAAACACGCACTGACGGGGGCGGTCTGCCGGGTGAGTTTCATAGGGTATCTTGTAAACCTCTTTCTGTCGGCTTAAAAATGACTTGATTTCCTCAATGCTCTTGGCGTTGGCGGTTGCCATCATTTCCGACATTTCGATAATCCAGTGACCTTGCAGCTTGCGGTACACATTGTCATCGTCCAGCTTCCGCAAATCATCGGAGAACCACTCGTCCCGGACTGCCAGCAGACGGAAGAAGGTGGACTTGCCAGCCCCCTGACCGCCTACCAGACAGAGCATGATTTCAAATTTGCATCCCGGCTGAAAGGCTCGTGAGATTGCACCCAGCAGGAACAGCTTCAACGCTTCATAGGTGTAATCGTCTGTGTCAGCCCCCAGAAAGTGCCGCAGGCAGAAGCGAATTCGCTCTGTCCCGTCCCACACAAGGGAACTTAAATAGTCCCGGATGGGATGGTACTTGTTTTCATTCGCCACAATCCCGATGGCATTATCAATCTTTTTCTCATTGGTAAGCCCATAGGTTTCTTCCAGATAGAGAAGCAGATACTTCATATCCGTATCGTTCAGGGCTGTGCTTTCTCTGTGGAAGCCGATGGGCTTTATGATGTCCTTGCGGTCGGTCAGAATGTTGTATGCGATAGCCCCGGAAAGCAGAGGGTCATGCTGGAATACAGTCAGGCAGTTCCGTATGCTCTGACGGACACCGCCTTTCTCGGTAGTTTCCATCCCCGCCTTGATTTCCTCAATGCTCTGGGGCGGCTGCATGGCGTTCATGGTGTTTTTTAGTTCTTGCTGCGTCTGCGGCTGCAAGCTCTGCCATTCGCTGTTCAAGCTGTATCACATCCTTTCCGTAGTCCGTAATCAAAGCCGCTTTTTCCTCTGTTTCCCCGAACAGCAGCACATCCAGCAGATATTCCACTTGGTCTTGCTTCTGTAAGGCTTCCACAAACCGGGGATGAAAGACTTCCTCTGGAGAGTGCGGGGCATATTCCTTTCTCCACACTCGAAGTAGGTGGAGATAATCGGCAAGGATACGGAAGCAACGGTTTTTTGCTTCCTGAAACTGTTCCTCCGGGGATTTCTGCCGGGGCTTGGGCTTTTTTTTCTTTTCCGGCGGTTTCCAGTCCTCATAGGAAAGCCCGAAGTCCTGTGCCAGCTGTACGGCGGCTTCTTTCTTTCCCAGCCCATACAGGGCGGCGGCAAAATCAATCACATCCCCATCCGCACCGCAGCCGAAGCAGTGGTAACGCCGATCCAGCTTCATGCTTGGGGTTTTATCGTTATGGAACGGACAGCAAGCCATCCCGTTCCGACCTACATGGATTCCATAATGCTCCGCAGCCTGTCTTGTTGTGACGGACTGCTTCACAGCTTCAAATACATTCAAATCTATCCCTCCTTAAAAAGAAAAAAGCACCTGACATTCTCTGATTGAAAATGGCAAGTGCCTGTTAAAGTTCCATATCCTGTTGTCTGTGTTTCGTCTGCTCCGGGGCGGTTCTTTGAGCTTTTTTCTCGTCTGCCTTATCCTGCAAGGCTTCCTTAATGGGCTGTTTCTTGGGCGGCTCTTTGCTTTCCTCTGTGCCGGGAGTGGCTTTCCGTACCCAGTAGCGGATGTCCCGCAATTTCTTCAAATCCTCCTGTACCTCGGTCAGCGGTGCTTTCAGCTCTGCGATTTCGCTGAGAAGCGTTTCCTGCTCCTGTTGCAGTTCCTTTTGGGTGCTGTCCTTATCGTCCGGGTGCTTGGCAAGGTAGGCAGCGGCTTTCTCATACCGGGCAACCTCCGGGTGTTCCTGTTTGAATTTCTCCTTTGTTTTCTTAAAAAATATCTTCTGGTACTTCTCATAGACAGGCTTACATTCCTTGCAGTCTGTCCGGCTGGCAAGAATTCCGTCAATCACTTTGCTTCGGGCTTCCTTTGGCTTCATCTGATTGCGGTAATCTGCGGCTGATTTCCCGGAAGATTCCAGAAATGCTTCTAAGTCCTCCACAGTGGAAAGCCCCTTTTGCTGGAGATAGGACAGGGCTTCACTGACTGCCTTTAAGTCCTGTGAAGTCCCCCGGTTCTGTCCAGCCCTCGTCCAGTTTTTTCGTTCTTCCTTGCGTATCTCCATATATTTCATCAAAAGATCGGGAAGAAGTGTCGCTTCCTCCGCCGCCTTTTGTGCAAGCAGTTCTTTCCGTTTTTCGCCCAGCTCGGTAATCCAGCCTTTGAGGTTTTGGATGAGCTGACGGATAGACTTCATCAGGCGGTTGGCGGCTTTGATTTCCCGGTTCAGGTTGCCGATATTCGTTTGGATACCCCGCTTTTCCATCTGCCGGACAGCAGCTCCCTCATGGACAGTAGGGATAATATCAAGCCCCTGTCTGGCATAAGAACGCAAGTCCACACGCTCCGGGCGGTCATTGGCTTCCAGATAGCGGTTCTGGATGACCTCCCATTCATGCCGCCAGATTTCGCAATACTTCTGGTCGTTCCAATCCACCGTATCCTCCTTGTGGCTTTTCCACCTGCCGGACGGAAGTTTTATCCGTTCCCCGTTTTCGTCAAGGTCATAAACCTTGCGGCTCTTTGGAAGCCATTTTCCATGTTCGTCCATTGCCCTCATAGTCAGCAGGACATGGGCGTGGGGATTGTGTCCCGGCGGATGGGGGTCATGGATTGCAAAATCAGCAACCATGCCTTTGGAAACAAACTGCTGCTTACAAAACTCCCGGACAAGGACAGCGTACTGGTCGGGCGGTATCTCTCTGGGGATGGTAAGCACCCACCGCCTTGCAAGCTGGGAGTTCCATTGTTTCTCCACCGCTTCGGCGGCGTTCCATAGGGTATTGCGGTCTGCATATTTCTGTGGGGCATTTGCCGGGAGCAGGATTTCATTGTGGACGATACCACGCTTTTCCGGGTAGTGCTTCACTTGCTGGTCATATTCACAGAAAAGCTTTTCGCCACTCTGGTAAGCAGCGGCGGCAACCGCAGACTGCCGCTGGCTTCGCTGTACAATCGTGATTTCGTTGTGTGGACAGGGCATTTCGTGTCCCTCCTTTCTATGCTTGGTGGATGGGGTGGCGTTTTACCACCTCATTTTGAGCAGAAAAAAAGCAGGAGACCTTTTTCAGATTTCCTGCTCGGTGTGCCGCTGTGTGGGCGGCGGGTATTTAGTTGTAAAAGTTCGGGGCAAGTTGACCCGATGTGTTAATGACAATCTTAAGTTTATTATAATTTTTCTTTTATAATAGGTTTTCTTGCGATTGACTTTACCAACAGCATCATAGGACGGCGTAATTCATCTTGAAAGCCTGGAATATCCATCATTTCTTGCGGCGGTTCTGCTTCTTCTACCACTTTAAGTTCAAAACTGTTATTCAATAACCCCATCATAATTTGCGTAAGTGTGTGGTGTTGCTTTACTACATCACACCCTAAAAAATGTGTTTTTCGCTCCCCTGAGAAAAAGTAATTGTCAATGGGCCAGTACTTTGGAGTTCCTACATCTGTATAAATCCAGTCTTGTCCAACTCCGGCAGTAAAAACGGGATGTTCAATATTAAAGAGAAATATTCCATCTGGTTTCAATGTTCTATGAATTTTTTGGAAGATAAGTTCTATATCTTCAATATAGTGCAATGCCAGATTTGAAATAACACAATCCCATGTATTCTCTGGGTATTCGTATTCATCTATTCCACAAACACGATACTCTATTTGTTCTCCTGCATTACGCTTTTTTGCTTCTTCAATCATCTTACTGCTTAAATCTATTCCCAATACATGCGCAGCTCCCTGTTCAGCCGCAAATTTGCAATGCCATCCATAACCACAACCTAAATCAAGAATCTTTTTTCCTTTGACCGAAGGAAATAACGGTTTCAATTGGTGCCATTCTCCGGCAGCACTTAGACCTTCTCGACTACGGGGCATTTTTGCATATTCGTCGAAAAAATTCTTATTGTCATATTCATTATTCATATCTAATATCCTCCGAAACTGAACTTGTTTTTATCTGTCAACCATTGTAATTTCTCCATAAGATTCCCTCTACCAGTTCATCTTTATTACTGCTTTCATTATACTTCATTACCTCCTGAAAAGATAGCATATTTTATGAAACTTGTCGGCTGGGAACAGCTTGCAACGCAAGGTATCCCCAGATGGCAAGTCCACAAAAGGGTAGCTGGCGGCAGCCAGCGCAGGGGTGCAAAACGTCCAGTGGACGTTTGCCCTGCACCGACCGAAGCGGAGCGGAGACGGTGTAGCGTCCCCTGTTTGATTTGGAGCAGACCATGACTGCGGAAAATCACAGCCCTCCGGCGAGGAGCCTTCGGAGAACGCAATGCACCAACCTCTGGGTGGTGTATAATTGCGCCCTTAGTAAACTAAGGGGTTTCCGGCTTCTCCCGTTCCAGCAGTTTTTTCAATAGTTTCTGCGTGTCCTGCCTGTGAAAAATGAGTTTCAACAACAGCATGACATCATCGTCTGTCAAGCGTTCCGGTTCTTGCAGAAAACTTTCCAGCATACCGCCACGAGTACAGAGCCGGTGCGTCCGTTCCTTTCGGGTAAGCTGCTTTAACTGGTGCTGCAATGCCTTTTCATCATTGATGGCTTTCCGCAGTTTCTTTTCACTTTTTTCCAGCTCCCGGTTGAGCTTTTCCAGCTTTGAGGTATCAGGCAAGGGCAGCGTCCTCCTTTCCCGGTATCAGCACATAAATCCTGTTTGGTTCTCCAACGCCCTGACGCACCCGCATGATAAGTCCGGCGATTTCCAGTTCATTCAGAGAACGTTTGACCGTCATGGGACTGCGGGACAGGACTGTAGCAATGGCTGTGACAGGGAAGCAGACAAACAAGGTTCCATTCTCGTCCTCCTGACCGTTGGAGAGCATAACATCCAGCATCCGGCAGTACATGACCTTTGCGGTGCTGCTGACTGGAAATCCTGTCAACGCTCTTGGAAATGGCATACAGGGTGGCAATGGTGTGTCTATCGTCATAAATTCAAAATTCATTCTGTGTATTCCTCCTTTTTCTTTGCTCGTTTGGATAAATAACGGGGGCAGTCAACCACAACCGCCCGGAAGCTCTGCTTGCACCCATGCTGGCATTTCCGGCATAATTCGTTGTAAGTGACACGCCCCCGGTCATTGAGGTAAAAGGAAAGCTTATGCTTCCGCTTTTTGCTCATTCTCGGCATATTGCGCTTCCTCCCGTTTTAGTGTATGGTTTCGGGGCGATTTTCGGCAAAATTACAGCCATAGAACCGCCTAAAATCTCCCAAAGTATCAGCGATAGGGTAGACTATCCCCCTATCAGATTGTCGTGTTTCGGTATCATTTCGGTGTCAGTTCGCCAGTTCTCCCCGGTGTCGTTCCTCCCCTGAATCTCACAGCGGCGTATCGCTCCCTTTGGTACGCTCGTTTCGGTCAGGGTTCCTCCACATCCCTGCCAAAAGTCATGGCACTACATCGCCGGGGAAGCATATCCCACACAGGCTGGTCATTCGATTGGAATAATCCATCGATGAACTACCTGTATCATAGAACATTTTTGTGCCCTGTGCCGTATGTCCACAAAGTAGGAATTCGGGGAAAAATCAGAAATTTCCACGATTGTGGAATTGATATGGTATAATCAATTCAACGGTTATAAATGTCGTCAGAAGGGGGAACTGCTTCAATGAACGGAGCTACTACAATACAGGAACGGCTAAAAGATTTACGATTAAACAAAGGATTAAAACTGGAAGAACTGGCAGAGCAAACGGGTATTTCAAAATCGGCTCTTGGCA
Source organism: Anaerotruncus sp. AF02-27 (assembly GCF_003465835.1). NCBI lineage: Bacteria > Bacillati > Bacillota > Clostridia > Eubacteriales > Oscillospiraceae > Anaerotruncus > Anaerotruncus sp. AF02-27. Next base: position 31,146 of record NZ_QSBX01000003.1, read on the forward strand.
GTTATGAAAAAGATGACTATAAGGAAATCAATCATGGCAACCTTATCCTGCTGGCAGATTTTTATGGGGTGTCCCTCGATTATCTCTTTTGCCGGACAGAGAACCGGGCGGAGATCAACACGCCATTAAGGGAGCTGCATTTGAGTGATGAGATGGTAGCACTTCTGAAAAGCGGTCGGATTAACAACCGTCTGCTCTGTGAGCTTGCCACACATAAAGATTTTATCAAGTTTCTTGCGGACATTGAGATTTATGTGGATGGGATTGCCACCATGCAGATTCAGAACCTCAACGCCCTTGTCGATACCGTCCGGCATGAAATCATTGAACGGTATCGCCCCGGCGAAGATGACCCGCATTTGAAGGTACTGCAAGCCGCCCATATCAGTGATGATGAGTATTTCAGTCACATGGTTCTGGATGACCTCAACCTGATTATCCGGGATATTCGGGAAGCCCATAAAAAGGACAGTGAGAGTGCACCCCAGACCACCGTTGCCAATGAACTGAAAGAAAATCTGGACGCGGTCGAAAATTTCAAGGGCAGCCGGGATGAAAAGCTGGTTGTTCTTTACTGCAAGCAGCTCGGTATCAACTATAAAAACCTGTCAGATGAAGAATTTCGCTGGCTGATTGGGATTCTCAAAAAATCAAAGAAAATGGGAACGCCTATCAGCCAGAGGAAAAAACGATAAAGAAAAACCGCTGTTGCATGGTTTGTTGGTTTCCATGTAACAGCGGTTCGTGCTGTGGTTATTCAGTTAAGTTTTCAGAGTGGAAAACTCACTGGAATTTTCAAATCAGTCATTGCAAATCACCTTTGACTCGCTGCCATCAACTATAATTGCTTGTTTGTTGTTAATGGGGCATAGATTCAAATCTGAAAACGCAGCCACGATTTTCTCGGTAGTTTTCTTAAAGGGCGCTGTAAGATAATGGGGAAGAACATAGAAATCAATCAAATCCAGCCCCGCATCATCTTCCTGAGAGTAATCCTCTGGCTTTTCATCCATTTGTTCAATATACTGAATGGTTGGAGCGCATATAATTGCGCCTGCTGACTCGCCGATCATCAGTTTTCCGTTTGCCAATTCTTTCTTCAACAGCTCATCCGTTTCCGTTTTACGGAGCTGGTCTATAAGGAAGAAAGAATTTCCGCCGGTAAAATATATCACATCCGCATCTTCAAAAACAGACTGTATCGTTGAATAAGCCTCCGTTGAAATATCAATTTCAGTTACAGATGCTCCCATTTTTTTGAATAGTTTTCGAGCCGAGCCAACATAACCGGTATAACCTTCACGCAGCGAAGCTGTTGGAATAAATGCGACTTTCTTGTTATCAATTTCTTCTTTTATCAAACTTCCTACGCTTGAAAAGTGCGAACATAAAAACAGTTTCATCTAAATTCTCCTTTATAACCTTCGATTTGTAATATTCATTCTATCATATCATTATAAATAAATCATCTCATGCAAAACAATTTCTTCTGCCCGGTTGTGGATATTATTGTATCGCCGCACCCATTCCATTTGACGGGTACACTTTAATTCCTCGGTTACGCCCTCGGCAGCTTTCATTTGCTCCATGATGGTATCTAACCGTTCCTGTGCCTGTTCGTTCAGGTCTGCAAGATATGTCCACAATTCTCCGGTCAGTATCAATGTGTTCAATCTGGCTGGGTGGACTTCCCTTAAATATTCCCTGTGCATCCGTCCGTACTTTCCAATAGGGCGGTGTTCCTTCGGCAGTTTCAAGTCCGGGATGTAGTAATCTCCGACAAGGATATAATCAATTCTTTTTTCTGTTATTCTTGGTTTCAATTCGCTCATGTTTTTAATCTCCTCATTCTGGCTCATTTTTTTGCAAGTCTGGCTCTCCAGAAATATTGGTAAATCTTTGGTAAATTTGGGATTGAAGCACAAAAAACGCTTAAAAACGGGGCTTATGAGACGATATGAGACTTTTCATCATGCCCGGTAAATCCTGCCGTGGCAGACAAATAGGACTTTAATCATAAACTGCCCCTCAAAAATCAAGTATTTTAGGCGATTAATTAAGCCGATACATAATTGTTATTATAGCATGCTTTGTGGTAGTGAGACAACATATATCGATGCATGAAAAACGCGCAGGCTTGCTTTGGCTTGATTTGAGCTGTATGCTTCAGTGTCCGCCGGAAGCGGAAAAAGTTTTTATTTTCAGCACGTTGTCCCTCGTTGACAGGACGTCTTCCTCCACCAGGCTGATTGCCATTCCCACATCTCCCTGCAGCATAGCGTCAATAATTTTGATGTGGACAACAATATTTTCGGATACGAAGGAGGAGCTTTTGTTCTGCATCGAGTGATTGAGATTCAAAAGGCGGCTGCGCCTTGTCAGATTGCAGATATTTGTATATTCCTTACAGACGACCTCCGGCAGGAACTCAGCGAAATAATTGTGAAGCTCGATATCCAGATCGAAGATCTCACGCAGATGCCCCTCGGTGAAAGTTTGCATATTTTGATATGCCTCAAACCGCTGCCGGTATTCCATCAGCCTGCGGTGACTCGCCTTACGGGTTGCACAGAGCACAACCACCCGCTCGAGTGCCGCGCGTGCCTGATAGATGACATCCAGCTCTTCAAAGGTAAGTTCCCGCACAAAAGTCCCGTACTGCGGCTTGATTTCCAGATAACCGTCCCGCTCAAGGGAGCTTAAAGCCGCGGCCACAGGGGAGCGGCTGACGCCAAGTTCCTCACTCAGCTTTGCAACGCTCAGCTTGGTTCCGGGCTTGAGACGGTCCTCCACGATCCAGTCAAAAAGAATATTATACACCTGCTTGTTTAGTAAAACTTTGCTGATTTTGACTTCCGGTGTATTGTCGGTCCATTCCATAGTGTCACCTCTTATACAATTACCATCTAACGTGTTACGATTATTACTAGTTTAATTGTATTATATATAACCAAGCATGAAACGTCAATCTGTAAATTCCAAACAGTAACATGTCAAATTTGCAATCATCCGGCTAAATGCAAGCCTCTGTAAGATATGTCCGCAGCGTAATATAAAATGAACAGCCGGTTTAACCGGCTGTTCATTTTATATCAGAGGAATCGGTTGAAGGGCCTGCGGCAGCGCGTCCTCCGGCGCCTTGAAGCGTTTACGGATGCTGCCTCTTGGCTGCGGCCGCGCGTTCTGCGGCGGCGGCGATATCTTCCGGCAGCAGATGGTATTTTTTTGAAAGTGCGGCGTAGGAACCGCTTTCGGTGAAAGTGTCCTGCACGCCGATTCTTTCCAGCTTGACGCCAAGCCCGGCATCCGCGAGAACTTCGGCCACGGAGCTCCCCAACCCGCCGATCACGTTGTGTTCCTCCGCGGCAACCACTGCCCCGGTTTTTTGCGCGTAGCGGCGAATCAGCTCCGCGTCGACAGGTTTCAGAGAGAACAGGTCAACCACCGCGGCGCGAATGCCTTTCTCCGCGAGCAGCTTTGCGGCTTCCAGCGCGCGGCCGCTCATCACGCCGCAGGCAAAGATGACTACATCCGACCCGTCGCGCAGAACCTTGCCCTTGCCGATGGCGAAGGTTTCATCCTTCGGGTAGAGGTGCTCCATTTCGTCACGGGAAAGGCGGATGTACATCGGGCCCGGCGTTTCGACAGCCAGCCGGATGAGGTTTTCGGTCAGCACTTCATCCGAAGCCACCAGGACAGTCATGCCTGGAATCGCGCGGAAAAAGGCCAGGTCTTCGATGGAATGATGACTTGCGCCGTCATAGGAATCGGAAAGGCCGCCATAAGCGCCTATCAGTTTTACATTGAGATCTGCGTAGGCAATCAGCTCCCGCGCGGAAAGCGAACCGAGCGTTGCGAGGAAAACCGCAAAGGTGTTGACAAACGGGATTTTTCCCGCTGCGGCCATTCCGGCCGCCATCGCCACCATATTCTGCTCGCAAATCCCGACATTGAAGAACCGCTCCGGGCAGGCCGCGGCAAAAATACCGGACTTGGTGGAGGAGGAAACATCCGCGTCGAGTACTACGATCCGGTCGTCCCCGCGCCCGTATTTGGCAAGCGCGTTTCCATAAGCCTCACGGATTGTTATTCCCATGATTTGTTACCTCCCAGTTCCGCCATCGCTTTGGCATAGTCCGCGTCTCCAATCGGCTTGCCGTGCCATTCATTTTTGCCTTCCATGAAAGAAACTCCCTTGCCCTTGACCGTTTCCGCAAGGATGACACAGGGCTTCCCAGCGGATTTGGCCGTGTCGATCGCGTCAGAGAGCGCCGCCACATCGTGCCCGTCGCAGGTGATGGGAAAGAGCCCGAACGCCGCGAATTTTGCGGCGAGGTCGCCGAGCGGCAGGATTTCATCGCTTGTGCCGTCGAGCTGAACATGGTTGCGGTCGACAATCGTAATCAGGCGGTCAAGACCGAACTTGCTCACCGACATCGCGGCTTCCCAGATCACGCCTTCGTTGCATTCGCCGTCGCCAAGCACCGCGTAGACATAATTTTTCCGTTGGGAAACCTTATTGGCAAGCGCCACGCCCACGCAGGCGGCATAGGCCGCGCCGAGCGGGCCGGACGGCAGCTCAACGCCCGGGGTGTGCGCCGGGCAGGGATGCCCCTGCAGGCGGCTGCCGGCCTGACGGAGGGTGGCGAGCTCCTCTTTGGGAAAGAAGCCCTTTTCCGCAAGGATGCGGTAAAGCATGGGCGCGGCGTGCCCTTTGCTGAGCACTATCCAGTCGCGTTCCGGATCCGAGCGGTTCGACGGGGAGATGTTTGCCTTTGCAAAGTAGAGCACCGTCAGGATTTCGCAGCAGGAGAGCGATCCCCCGGGATGCCCGGTTTGGATGCTGTGGAGCTGTTCGATCAGATCCCGGCGGAACTTGGCGCAGTAATTTTGCAGCGAATCGCATTCCGCGGCGGTCAGTTTCATGGTCATCATCCTTTCATAATGGAGGGGGCCTTCTGTAGGCGCAGAGGAGGAACGCCATCCGTTTGAGTACGGGGGCTGGATAGATGCTGTCCACCCCCCCTTTTTTTTCGGGAGAGATTTCCGGCGCTAGCGCTGCGAATTACTTTTTATAGGAACCGAGCACCTTGTGAAGCGCTTTTGAGATATCTTCCGCATGCTGTTTGGTATGCTTTTCACTCCAGGGGATGAACAGCATGTGCTTGCAGGCTTCAACCGCGTTCGGGCACATCCCCAGCTCCATATGATGGTTGTGAGTCACCACATCATACATATAAATCGGATGCGGCAGGTAGCCCGGCGCACAGGCCATCCCTTCGGCTACGAGCGCGGCTGCCATCTCCTTATTTCCGGCGGTGAACTTTTCGGGATCGAATGCAAGCGCGTATTCGAAAAAGGTCTGGGTTCCCAGTTCAGTGTCGACCGGTGGGTAAAGCCCGTCGATGTCCGAAAGCAGCCGGGAAAGATACAGGGCCGATTCGCGGCGCTGCGCAACCAGCCGTTCCAGCTTGTTGAACTGTGCAATGCCGACTGCAGCCTGCAGGTCGGTCATGTGGTAGTTGGGCGCGAGGAAGAGATGGTCGCGGTACACTTCACGCGGCCAGGCCTTGTCGTGGCAGTGAACCAGCTTGCGTCCGCAGAGCTCGTCTTTCGGCGCCATCACCATGCCGCCGTCGCCGGTGGTCATGTGTTTCGACTGCTGGAACGAGAAGCAGGAGACGTCCCCGAAGGTGCCGACCAGCCTGCCTTTATAACGTGCGATGTGTGCCTGCGCGCAGTCTTCTATGAGGAAAAGGTTGTGCTTTTTGACAATCGGCATGATCCGATCCATGTCGCAGGGATATCCATAGAGGTGAACCACCATGAGCGCCTTGGTGCGCGGCGTGATGTGGCGTTCGATGTCGTCCGGGTCGATATTTTGGCTGATGGGATCGACGTCGACAAAAACCGGTTCCGCGCCCTGTAGCATCACGCCGAGCACGCTGCCTATATCGGTGATGGCGGGGATGAGGACCTCGTCGTTGGCGCCCAGGTTCAAAAAGTTGATAGCGGTGTGTAAGGCCGCGGTACCGGAGGAAACGCAGACCGCCTTCTCCACGCCGTATTTTTCCTCCCACATCTTCTGAAAGTCCTTGATCTTGGTTCCCCCGATGAAGCCGAGATTGCCAGCCGCGATGACTTCGGAGATCTGCTCCATTTCTTCCGCGCCGAAATCCCGCCCGGAACTGTTCATAATGGTCGGTAGCTTGTAATCGATAGCCGCGCGACCGCCGTTAATTGCCAATGTTTCCACGTAAATTCCTCCTGATTCAAAATGGCCTTTGATCAAATTATGTAACATGTTAGCTGTTGCAATCATTATAACAAGATAAGACAGAAAGTCAAGGGGGGATATAATTCTTTGCCTGTACAAAAAACATGCTAAAATTTAGCAATTTCCACGTAAATTTATTGTTTGACATTTCTAAACGACTATTTTATAATGAAATAAATCATTTAACATGTTAGCTGTCGGAAAAGGAAACGGAGGTCTTTGCATGGATCAGATGAAAACCGTACCGCTGCAGACGCAGCAGTTCCTCTTTGATAAGGAAGCTCCTGCTGTGCTGCGCGTGTCGCCGGGGGAGCGGATCAGGTTTGAAACCGAGGACGCGGATGTGAGCCTCATCCGGACGGAAAACGACCTCTATCAGGATTTTTCTGTCCTGTATGAAAAAGGCGGCGGCACAAACCCCCTGAGCGGCCCGGTCTATATCGAAGGCGCGAAACCCGGCGACACCCTCGCGGTGGAGATTCTGCGAATTGAACCCGGATACTGGAGAGGGGAGGGTTACACGGCGATCTTTTCGGGGCTGGGCGCACTGCAAAATGCGGCCGGAAGCCTCCAGCCGCCGCTTGAGCCGCGGACCAAGATCTGCCGTATCGCGGATGGCTTTGTCCATTTTAAAAGCCATGACAAAAAGCGGGAGATCAAGATTCCGACCAGCCCTTTCATTGGGACCATTGGGGTTGCGCCGAAGGAGGACCGCTGCTCCTCTGGAAAGATGGGGAGGGACTTCTGCGGGAACATCGATATACCGGCTGTGAAGGCTGGCAGCACGGTGCTTCTGCCGGTAAACGTCGAAGGCGCGCTGCTTTCGCTCGGAGATGTGCACGCCTGCCAGGGCGACGGGGAAATAACCGGCTGCGCGCTCGAATGCCAGGCAGTCGTCGAGGTGCGCGTGAACATTCTTCCGCGTGGACGGTCAACCTGCGAAAGCTGGCCGCAGCTGCTCGATGAAACCTATCTTGGCGTGTTGGTCCCGCTCGGCGCCCAGAACCTCACAATGGCGATGCAGTACGGCTACGCTGAACTCGCCCGTGTGATGGAAAAGCATTTCGGCTTTGACTTGCTCGATGCGTATCAGCTTCTGAACCTTGTGGGCGAGATCCGGGTTGGCAGTGAATTCTCCTGCCTGTGCCGGATTGCCCGGGCCTATCTCACCGAAGAAAAATAACTTCATGATAACGGGAGGAATTATTTATGCAGGCTAATTATGACGTCAATTTCAACACAGATGCAAACGCAAAGTATAAGTATGGCTTTATCGGGACCGAGTGGGACCAGGGCGGCTGCATCGGCCCATCTGGACAGCGCACCGGTCCGGCCTCGGTTCGTGAGGCCATGCAGCTCGCCTGGGGATATGTCCGGGATAACCGGATCTTTGACATCGAATCGAACCGTGTGGTGGATCTGAACGACATGATGATCAAGGACTTTGGTAATATCGACGATTACATCGTTACCGATTGGGAATACAGCAATGACAGGATCACCGAGAATGTCTCCAAGGTCATTGCCGAGGGCTTTACGCCGGTTGTGGTGGGAGGGGACTGTTCGATCCACTACCCAAGTGTGCGCGCTGTTCATAACGCCTGCGAAGGAAACATCGGCGTCATCTATATGGATGCCCACTGCGACTTTTACAACGACCTGCGCAAATACGGCAACCTCTCCCACGGCCATCCCTGCGGCAACATTATGAAGCTTCCGCGCGTCAACGGCGAAAACGTGATCCACTTCGGCATCCGCGCCTACGAGAAGCCGGAATTCTATGATTACATTGTGAACCACGGTTCCCATGTGATGACCCCACAGACCTTCTATAAGCTCGGCATCGCTGAGTCGGCCAAAGAAGCCCTTGCGATCCTCAAAAAGAACACGGAAAAATTCGTCATCTCGCTGGACATCGATGTTTTTGAAGCGGCGGTCGCGCCCGGTTCAGCCGGCCCGGAGGTGGGCGGCTATTCCTCCTACGACCTGCAGGAATTCCTCAAGATCCTCGCCCCGGAAGCGGCCGGATTTGTAATCACCGAGGTGAACCAGACCACCGACTTCAATAAGCACACAGCCATCCTTGCGGCAAAACTCTTCAATGATTTCATGATATATAATTACGCGGCCAACAGCGGAAATTGGAGGAGATAAAATGGAGGATAAAAATGTTGCGGTAAAATCTGAGCCAGCTGCCCCGTCGGATGTCCGTCCCGCCGTTGGAACAATGATCGAGGGGGTCAACACCCCTTTTGCCTACACAAAGTTCCTTCTCTGTTCATTTGCCGGCCTTGCGCTGTTTTTGATCCCGATAAAATGGAACGGGGACTGGACGATCGGCGTCAGCATCCTTTCGGATTCGCTGATGGTCTATATCGAGCCGGTCATCGCCTGGCTCTGTGTCACCATCACCCCGGTTTCCGCAATTCTGAGCCTGCTCGCCAAACTTGCGAAGCCCAGATTCATCATGGAACATAAGATGATGAAGGACCTGTTCGACGTCGAGTGGTTCTGGGTCATCATCCGTGCGCTGGGCGGTATTTTCATTGTCATGGTCTTTTTGCAGGTCGGGCCCGAATTCATCGTCGGGGAACTGACCGGAACCGTTGCTTACAATATGGTCGTCTGGCTCGGCGGTCTGATCACCCTGTGCACCTGGCTGATCGTATTCCTCACCGACTTCGGTTTCATGGAGTTCTGCGGCGTCATGGCGGAAAAGATCATGCGCCCGGTATTCAAGCTGCCGGGCCGTTCGGCGCTCGACTGCATCGCCTCCTGGCTCGCGGCGCCGCCGGTCGCGGTCATGATTACCGTCGGCCAGTATGAGGACGGCTACTATACCGACCGCGAAGCGAGTGTCGTGTCCACCTGCTTCTCGCTGGTGGGCATATCGGCGGTGCTGGTACACATCCAAAATCTGCATCTGAAGCATTATTTCTTCCCGATTTACGGCACCGTCTGCATCGCCGGCGTTGCCTGCGCAATCATCTGCGCGCGTATCTACCCGCTCGGCACCAAAAAGGACACCTATTATAAAGGCGTCTGCAATGCGGTTCCGCAGCAGCTCCCGGCAAATACCTCGCGTTTTTCGTTCGCAATGAACCGAGGCCTGGCAAAAGCGCAATCGGTCAAGTCTGCGGGTCCGCTCGCCAGGCTCTGCCTGAAGAACACCGCCGACATCTGGATCGGGCTGACCCCGGTCATCATGGCGCTGGCCACCATCGCGCTCATTCTGGCGGAGTACACGCCGGTGTTTGATATCCTTTCATATCCTTTTGTCCCGCTTCTGAACCTTCTGCAGATTCCGGAAGCCGCGGCGGTTGCGCCGACCTTTCTGATCGGTTTTCCGGATCAGCTGATGGCGGCTGTCGTGGGCGGCGCGACGGTAACTTCTGAATATTCCCGCATTGTCATCGCGATCGTTTCTTTGAACCAGCTCATTTATATGTCGGAAACTGGCGCGCTTCTGATGAAATCCTCGCTTTCGATCAACTTTAAGCAGCTTGTGATCATCTTCCTCGAGCGGACCATCATCACCCTGCCGTTCGCGATGATCGCGGCGCACCTGCTGACCGCGTGATGGAAACCATCCGAGAAGAAGTTCTGCCAAACGGGCTTGTTTCGATCATCCGGCAGAGCCCCGGACATCGGCGCGGGACGCTTGACCCGTCGGTCTATCCCATCTGCAGGAAAGCGCCGGAGCTCGTTTATCCGGCGGACCCTGACCGGCTCGCTGAAGGGGATATCGAAGCCCTGCGCGCGCAGATGGGTTTCCCAAGCAGGGATCTGTCGGACGGGGTGCGGGTGGACAGGCGGATTCTGCACTCCGCTAAAGGTGAAATCCCCCTGAGCGTTTACCGCTGCGGCGGCCTGTTACGGCCGCCGCCCGCGCTTTTTCTGCATGGCGGCGGCTTTTTGGCGGGCTCCGCCGAGCTTTATGACAATCTTTGCAAATACGTTGCAGCGAAAGCCCGTTGCACCGTGATAGCGCCCGATTACCGGCTCGCTCCGGAGAACCCCTTCCCGGCGGGCCTTGATGACTGCTGGGAAACGCTTGTCTGGGTAAACGAAAACCCGGATGCGCTCGGTACGCGCCCCGGAAAGGTCAGCGTCTTTGGAGACAGCGCTGGAGGAACCCTGGCCGCGGCCTGTGCGCTTCGCGGTCGGGCGGAGGGCGCGGGCCGTATCGCCGCACAGATGCTTCTGTATCCCTGTCTGAACTGCGGGATGCTCCCGACGGGTGAGCCCGGCTGGGATTTCGCCTTTTATGAGGTTTCCCAAGAGCCGGATCTGCTGCAAAGAGTGATCTGTGATACCAAGAAATTCATGGAGGTGATCAAGCGGACCTATGTGGAGGAGCCGGGGCAGCTTTGCCTTCCCGGCGTGTCCCCGTTTCTGGCGGCGGACTTTCATGGGTTGCCTCCGCTCACGATGATCTGCGCGGAGTACGACTACCTGTGTCCGGAGGATGCGCTTTTTGCGCGGAAGCTTGCGGATGCGGGAGTGGCGTCTCGGCTGCTCCTCTATAAAGGTGTCCCTCACGCTTTTGCAGAGATGCTGGGGATAGCGCCTCACGCACAGGACTGCCTTGACGAGGTCTGCGCCGCGATTCGCGGTACGGATTGAATAATGCCATCCACCATCTTCTGGAAAATCAGAAAGCCCCCGGGATTTGGGGGCGGAAACTGAAAAAAGCCGAATATAAGGGCGGGCCGGGCTGAT
>NZ_QSBX01000003.1:42193-91700 GCF_003465835.1 Anaerotruncus sp. AF02-27
CTATGCGCGCGCGCTGACCGCGGGCTTTCCTGGATGCAGCGTTCGAACGCTGTCACGCTTAACGAGCCCGGTGGAGACTTCTATTTTGGTGGTCACGCCGTCGGTTTCGCCGTTGATCAGGCTGACAAGCTGGTTGACGGCGAGCTTGCCCAATGTGGATTTGGGCACATCGATCGTGCTCAGCGGCGGATCGAGCGCTTCACAGATCGGGACATTGTCAAAGCCGACGAGCGAGATGTCCTCCGGGATCCGGTAACCGGCCCGTTTGAGGGCGCGCATGCAGGCTGCGGCGATGATGTCGTTGTCCGCGAAGAATGCGGTCGGCATGGGACCGGACGTGCTGGAAAGATAGGCCTCCATGTCGGTGAAGGCCTCTTCGGTGGTGGGAGCAATTTTGATGATCCGTTTACTGGAATGGTTGGGGACTGAGATGGTGCGGATCGCTTTGAGGTAGCCCTCCATGCGTTCGCGGAAATTGCGGATTTCCACCCGCGAGCTCAAATAGCCGATTTCGGTGTGGCCGCAGTCGATCAGGTGCTGGACGGCGAGCCGCGCGCCCTGGATATTATTGATCTGGATGCTGTCATAGTTTTTGAAGGGGAAACAGTTGTCGAGGATCACGATAGGGATGGAGAGCTTTTCGAACGGCCGCAGGTCGACGGTGTGCATTTCGGTGGCCAGCAGGATGATTCCCGCACAGTTGGTGGCCTGGAGGGAGCGGATCTGCTCCGGGATGCTTTCATTCTGGTAAAAGTAGGTGATGAGCAGCTGATAGCCCCGTTTTTTAACCTGTGCGTCAATCCCCTGGGTGAGCATCGCGAAGAATGGTGTGTCCGCGACGACGTTTCCGTGGCGCTTGTAAAGGATGAGCTGGATATGCTTCACCTGGCTGCCTGCGGATTTTTCAAGGTGCTTGGTATAGCCCATATCGGCTGCGGCCTTGAGAACCTTTTCTCGGGTTTCGTCGCTGATGCCGGGGTGATTGTTGAAAACCATTGAAACTGTGGTGGGCGATATCCCTAACGCATTGGCGATATCCTTGGCTAAAATTGCCATCTGTCAACACTTCCTTAATTATCGACCTTGTGCCTCTGGTAATTAATTCTATCATAAGCTTTATTTTTAGTCAACGATTTATTAAATTATTTATTAAAAAACTCTTTGTAAAGCTGAGTTGCTTAAAATAATATGGATGAAATATATAAAAAATTTAAAATTATAGCGATAATATAAACAAAAATTAAAAAAATATTTGGAATTCAATTGACCAAAATCAAAAGCGGTGCTAAAATATAGCTAAATTATTAATTAAAAATAAAGTTAATTAATGACGAAATTTAATTGACGCAATGGAGGCGTTCAAATGAGCCTATCGCTGGAGCAGCTCGCGTGGCGGCGCAGGCTGGATGTGCTCGAAATGGTCCGCCGTTCCAAAGGCGGCCATATTGGCGGCAGCATGTCCTGCATGGATATTTTGGTGAGCCTTTATTATGAGGTGATGGATGTTTCCAAAATCCAATCAGGCGCGCCCGACCGCGACCGCTTTATCCTCAGCAAAGGCCACTGCGCGGAAGGGCTCTATGCCGTGTTGGCCGACCGGGGATTTTTCCCGAAGGAGGAGCTCGATACCTACGCAGCGTTTCAAACCCGCCTGGCGCAGCATCCGACCCGCAAGGTTCCGGGTGTGGAGCTCGCAACCGGCGCGCTCGGACATGGACTTTCGGCGGGGACCGGTATGGCGCTCGCGCTGAAACGGGACGGCATTCCCGCACAGGTCTATGTCCTGATGGGGGATGGCGAACAGGCGGAGGGTTCGGTCTGGGAGGCGGCCATGGCGGCGGCGAAATACAAACTGTCGAATCTGACTGCGGTCGTTGACCGCAACCGGCTGCAGATTTCAGGCTGCACCGAAGATGTGATGCCGCTTGATGATCTTGCGCAGCGTTACCGGGCGTTTGGCTGGAACGCGGTGGAGTGCAATGGCCACTGCCAGGCCGAACTTTGCAGGGCTTTGCGCATCCGCGCGCAGGAACAGCCAACAGCGGTCATCTGCAGCACCATTAAGGGTTATGGTTCCCCGGTGATGGAAAACCGGGCGGATTGGCACCATAAGGTTCCAAATGATGAGGAATACACGCGGATCCGGGAGGATCTGCTTTCAAAGATGGAGGAACGGTGAGATGGCGAAGGGATCCTGCCGCAAGGCTTTTACAGGCGCGCTGCTCGATGCGGCGCGCGCGGATGGAAAAATCTACGCGGTTGCCACCGATTCCCGCGGCAGCGTGACGCTCGGAGCATTTGCCGAGACGCTTCCAGATCAGTTTGTGGAGGTGGGCATCGCGGAACAGAACGCGGTGGCGATATCGGCAGGGCTTGCCTGCTGCGGCAAACGGGTGTTTGTAACCGGCCCGGCCTGCTTTCTTTCGGCGCGCTCCTATGAACAGGTCAAGGTGGATATTGCCTATAACCGCAGCGATGTAAAGGTGGTTGGCGTAAGCGCCGGGGTGAGTTATGGACCGCTTGGCGGCACCCATACCGCGTTGCACGATTTCGCCGGGATGCGCAGCCTCCCGCAGATCAAGGTGTTTGCGCCGGCGGATGCGGTGCAGACCCGTTTTCTCACACAATATCTGGCTGCGACCGAAGGCCCGGCCTATATGCGGATGGGGCGCGGCGATGTGGAAGAGATTTACAAGGCGGACGAGAGCTTTGTAATCGGGAAGGCAAAACTGGTGTGCGGCGGCAGTGATGTGACCATCATCGCCTGCGGTGAGATGGTGTATATTGCAAAGGAAGCCGCGCGTCTCTTAAAGACACAGGGCGTTTCGGCCCGGGTACTCGATATGTTCACCGTTAAGCCGGTTGACGAACAGGCGGTGGCCGGCGCGGCCCGCGAAACCGCAGGAATTCTTACGCTGGAGGAACACAGCATCTTCGGTGGACTCGGGGAGGCGGTCGCCCACGCTGCGGCGGAGTATTCCCCCGTGCCGGTGAAGATCATGGGCTTTCCGGACGAGCAGTATGAGGTTGGAAGCAGCGCCGAACTGTTCCGGCACTACGGTTTCACACCGGAGAATATTGCGGCTGAAGCAATGAAACTGGCCCGGGGAGGCGCGCGCGGATGAGTTACATCCTTTCGATCGACCAAAGCACTTCCAGCACCAAAGGGACCCTTTGGAATGTGTCTGGCCAACTGGTTGCGCGGGAAGATCTGGCGCACCGGCAGATTGTGAGCCCGGAAGGCTGGATTGGACACGACCCGGAGGAGATCTATGCAAATGTGCTGCGGGTTTCCAGCCTGGTGCTGGAACGCGCGGGCGTGCAGCCCCGGGAGGTTGCAGCCGCGGGCATCAGCAACCAGCGCGAAACCGCGGTCTGCTGGGACCGGCAAACCGGCAGGCCGGTCTGTGACGCCATCGTCTGGCAGTGCGCGCGAGCCACGGACATTGTGTGGGACGTTCGGGAAGCCGGGTTGGAAGGGGATGTGCTGGGACGTACCGGCATCCCGCTTTCTCCGTATTACAGTGCGGCGAAGTTCGGCTGGATCATGCGGCACGTGCCGGAGGCGGCCGGGCTGATGCGGCAGGGCAGGCTCTGCTGCGGTACAGTGGACAGCTGGCTGCTTTTTAAGCTCACGGGCGTACATAAAACCGATTATTCCAATGCGAGCCGCACCCAGCTGCTCAATATTGATACACGCTCCTGGGACACGGATTTGGCAAAGGCTTTTGGGATTGATCCCGGCTGCCTGCCGGAAATCTGCCAGAGCGACAGCCTGTTTGGAGAATCCGATTTCGGCGGGCTGTTCCCTGGAAAGATCCCCGTCCACTGCATGCTTGGGGATTCGCATGCGGCGCTCTTCGCAAATGGATGCACCGCCCCGTTCACGGCAAAAGCCACCTATGGGACCGGATCTTCGGTCATGATGAATGCGGGGAGCGCCCGTCCGAAGGCGGGGAAGGGGATAGCGGTCAGCCTTGCCTGGGGAATGGGCGGCCAGGTTGACTATGTGCTCGAGGGGAACATCAACTATACCGGCGCGGTCATCAAATGGCTTGAGAAGGACGTGGGCCTGCTGGAAAGCGGGAAACAGGCGGGCGAATTGGCCGCGTCCGCCGGATCGTCGGGCGGCGTCTATCTGGTTCCGGCCTTTTCCGGGCTGGGCGCGCCGTACTTCAATGACCGGGCGCGCGCGGCGATTGTGGGAATGAACACCTCCACGGGGAAGGCGCAGATCGTGCGCGCGGCGGAGGAAAGCATCGCTTACCAGATCCGTGATGTGGTCGAAACGATCAACCAGGCGATTGCGCAGCCGCTTTCGGTGCTGCGGGTGGACGGGGGACCGACGCGGGATCGTTTCCTGATGCAGTTCCAGGCGGATCTTTTGCAGATACCGCTCGAGGTGAACGCGGTTGAGGAGCTTTCCGCCGCTGGCGCGGCGTATGGCGCGGCGATCGGCTGCGGCGCGGCGGACCGGGAGGCGCTCTTTGCAAGGCGGCAGTTCACGGCGCGGACCCCACAGATCGAAAGAACGGAAAGTGACCGGCTCTATGCGGGCTGGAAACAGGCGGTAAGCCTGATCAATCGGTAAGTAAGAAGGAGAAGGCAAGATGAAAAAACAGACGTTCGGCGTGATTGTGACGACGCGCGGTTTTTTTCCGTCGCACCTGGTGCAGACGGCGCGCGCGCAGATCACGCAATTGCTCGACGACCTTGGCTACGGGTATGTGATGGTTTCCGAGCAGGACACCCACCTCGGCGCGGTGCTCACTTATGAAGAGGCAAAAACCTGTGCCTCGCTCTTCAAAAAGCACGCGGACGAAATCAGCGGTATCATCGCGGTGCTGCCGAATTTTGGAGAGGAGCTCGGCGTGGCGGAGGCGATCGACCTGGCAGGGCTCGGCGTTCCAGTACTGGTGCAGGCATGCGACGACGATTTTGACAAGCTCGACATGGCCAACCGCCGGGACGCTTTCTGCGGAAAGATTTCGCTTTGCAACAACCTCTACCAGCGTGGCATCCGCTATACCGAAACCACCACCCACACCTGCAAAATTGACAGCCCCGCTTTCCGGGAGGACCTGGAACGTTTCGCGGCAGTCTGCCGGGTTGTGACCGGCTTGAGAGGTTCGCGCATCGCCATGCTCGGCGCAAGGCCGGTGGCGTTTAACACGGTGCGGTTCTCCGAAAAAATCCTGCAGCGGCTTGGCGTGAGCGTGCAGACGGTGGACATGTCGGAGATCCTCTTTGACGCGATCAACTGGCCGGACGGCGAAGCGGTTCGGGAAAAGGAAGCCGCGATCCGCGCCTATGGGAAAATCCCGGACTCCATTGCGAATGAAAAGATTACCCGGCAGGCAAAGCTCTGCCTTGCGATTGAGGCGCGTGTCGCTTCGCTCGACTGCCAGGCGAGCACCGTACAGTGCTGGGACAGCGTGGAAAACAACTACGGCTGCGCCACCTGCCTTGCGATGAGCATGATGGGCGAAGCGGGCAGGCCGAGCGCCTGTGAAAGCGATGTGACCGGCGCTGTGAGCATGCTGGCGGCCTATCTCGCGGCGGGGAGGGCCCCGGCGCTTATGGATTGGAACAACAATGTCCGCGAGGAACGCGACCGCTGTATTTCGCTGCACTGCTCGAATTTCCCGAAATCCTTTTTCCAAAACGAGGAGATGGAGATCGAATGTCTGGACGTGCTGGGCAACACGCTTGGAAAAGACCGGTGCTTCGGCGCCTGCAAGGCACAGGTCGCGCCCGGTCCGATGACCTACCTGCGGATCACCACCGATGATCAGCAGGGGATTGCGAAGGCATATGTCGGGGAAGGGGACTTCACCGGCGAACCGTTGCCGACCAAGGGCGGCCTTGCAAATTGCCATGTGCCGGGCCTGCAGGAGCTTATGAAATACATCTGCAAGAACGGATTCGAGCATCATGTCTGCTTTGTGCGCGGGCATGTGGCGGACATCCTGCAGGAGGCGCTCGAAAATTATCTTGGCGTCCAGGTCTACCGCCATCGGGCATAGGGCGGCATTGAAACGGCTTCTCGCTGCGCGGCAGATGAGATAGAAACAGAACCATATAAGAGAAGGAGAAGAACACAATGAAAAAAACGCTTGCCATTTTATTGTCAGCATTGATGTTGGTAACCCTGATCGCGGGATGCGGCGGCTCGGACGCTGCGCCTTCCAGCAGCGCGGCTCCGGCCGCACCGGCAGCTCCGGCTGCATCCTCCGAAGCGGCCCCGGCCGCCCCGGAAGTGACCCTTTCGATCGGCTACGAGAACAATCCCGGTGAAACGATCGACCTCGCGGCCAACGAGTGGAAACGCCTGCTCGAAGAGAGAAGCGGCGGCACCATGAAGGTGGAACTCTATCCCTCCAGCCAGCTCGGCAGCAAAAACGATCTGGTTGACCAGATGATCGCGGGCGACTCGGTCATCACGCTGGGCGACGGCGGCATGTTTGCCGACCGCGGCGTGCCGGATTTCTCGATCTCGGTTGCGTACGGCGTGTTTGACACCTGGGATCAGGTCTGGAAACTGGTCGATTCCGACTGGTTTGCAGAGCAGTCCAAACAGCTCGAAGAAAAGGTCGGCCTGAAAATCCTGGCCGCCAACTGGATCTATGGCGAACGTCATATCCTCTCAACCAAACCGGTTCGTTCGTTGGCTGATATGAAGGGCCTCAAGATCCGCGTCCCAACCGCCAATATGCATGTGGTTGCGTTCCAGCTGATGGACGCGAGCTCGGTTTCGATGAACCTGGGCGAGGTTTACACCGCTCTGCAGCAGGGCGTCATCGACGCGCTGGAGAATCCGCTTTCGGTCCTGTATAACGGAAAATATCAGGAAGTTGCGAAATACCTGACCCTGGACGGCCATTCGAAGGCCACCACCACCTGGTTCTGCGGCACCACCTTCTATAACTCCCTCACACCGGAGCAGCAGCAGTGGCTCTGTGAGACCGCTGAAGAAGCCGGCCTTTTCAACAATGACCTCGCGCTGGCCTCGGATGCGGAGATGATCGAGAAATTCAAGGCAGAAGGCGTTGAAATCATCGAGCTCACCGACGCAGAGAAAGCCGAATTCCTGGCGCCGATGAAGGAACTGTTCCAGTCCTCGGAAATTGCAAAAACCGTGAGCCCGGGCCTTTATGACACTGTCATGGGGATCATCAATGGCTAAAGAATAACCGAATACCACGGTGGCAGTACTCCGGAGCCCCGGAGTGCTGCCGCCGGCTGTGAGACCAGCCAACACATCCTGCCATAAGAAGGTGAACAAATGAAGACGCAAAAGGTTAAGATTCTAAAGGCTATTTTAAACATCGATCTTTTCATCGCGATTGCCGCGGCGACAGTTCTGATCCTCATCACCTTTGCAGGTGTGCTGTTCCGTTATTTCCTGAACTCCCCGCTTGTCTGGGTGGAGGAGGTCCAGCTGGCCTGCTTCGTATGGATCCTGTTTTTTGGAGCGAGCGCGGCCATCCGCAACGGCGGCCACGTGTCGGTGGACGTCTTTGTGGATATGATGGGCCCGAAGCAGCGTAAGGCAATCACCTGGTTTGTCTATATTGCTGTGACGGTGGTATTGCTGTTTTTACTGTTCAATGGTTACAAGCTCTTCTTACAGATGCTTGCGGTGAACCGCCGTACGGACACCCTGAAAATCCCCAGCGCGGCAATCTATTCGGCCATGCCGATCTCCTGCCTGCTGATGCTGATCAATTTCGCGGGCATGCGGTTTGCGCCGCAGATATTCTCGGATGAGGAGGAGGACACATGAATATCGTTGTTGGCTGCCTTGTGATCATGCTGACCCTGCTCCTGCTCAGCGTCCCGGTCTTCGCTTCGATCATCTCGGGCGTGGCGTTCTATTTTGCCATGAATACGACCGTGCCGACCCAGATCATCGCGCAGCGGATGATCTCAGGGGTGGAGAGCATCCCGCTTTTGGCGATTCCATTTTTTGTCTGCGCCGGTATTGTCATGAACTATTCCGGTATCACCAAACGGGTCATGGACTTCTGCGTGGTGCTCACCCGCAGGATGTACGGCGGCCTTGCGCAGGTGAACGTCCTGCTTTCCACCCTGATGGGCGGCATGTCCGGCTCGAACCTGGCGGACGCCGCGATGGAAGCCAAAATGCTCGTTCCGGAGATGGAAAAGGCGGGATTTTCGAATGCGTTTTCTTCGGTCGTCACGGCGACCTCTTCGATCATCACGCCGCTCATCCCGCCCTCGATCGGGCTTATCATCTATGGTTCGCTTGCGAACATCTCGATTGGAAAGCTGTTTGTGGCGGGAATCAGCCCCGGGCTGCTCCTGTGCCTTTCGATGATGATTCTCGTGACCATCATTTCCAAAAAGCGCGGCTACCAGCCCCCCGCGACCGAGCCGCTGCCGAAGGGTGCGTTTTGGGAGGCGTTCAAGAAAGCGGCCGCTCCGTTATGTATGCCGGTCATCATCATCGGAAGCATCCGCTGCGGCATCTGCACCGCGACCGAAGCCGGTTCGGTGGCAATCCTCTATTCGTTCATCCTGGGAATTGTTTACCGGGAGCTGAATGCCAGGATCATTTTCAAGGTTATGAAGGAGACGGTCATCACCACGGCGGGCATCCTGCTCATCGTCAGCACGGCGTCCTCGTTCGGATGGGTTCTGACCAAGGAAGGAGTCCCGCAGTTTTTGGCGAATGTGGTCCTGGGCGCCATCTCCAACAAATATGTATTCATGCTGATCGTCAACTTCCTGCTGCTTATCATGGGCATGTTCATGGAAGGCACGGCCATCCAGCTGATTCTGGTCCCGCTGCTCGCGCCGATCGCGGTTTCGATGGGCATCGACCCAATCCACTTTGCGATTGCCTTTGCCTTTAACCTCGGCATCGGCTGCCTGTCTCCGCCGCTCGGCACGGTCATGTTTGTGACCTGCGGTATTACAAAGTGCAAGATCAAGGACTTTGTCATAGAGGCGATCCCGTTCTATATCATGGCAATCATCTGCCTGCTGCTGCTCATCTTTGTGGAGCCGCTGTCGCTCTTCTTTGTCAATCTGATCTATTAAGCCGGGAAAGTGAGGAAGGACCATGATTTATAAACAGTCGGGTTTTCCCGTGCCCCCGGAAAAAATGATCCGTGTCATCACCAGCACCGACGCCAAAAATGAGGCGGATGACCAATATGCCATTGTGCAGACCCTCCTGAGCCCGCGGTTCGACAACCGCGGGATCGTCGCCGCCCATTTTGGGCAGGAGAAATCCGCCGCGAGCATGCTGGACAGCTATCACGAAGTGGAAAAGCTCTTTGGGCTGATGGGGTTGGAACCACAGATCCTGCGCAAAGGCGCGGAGCACGCCCTGCCGGACGAACAGACGCCGGTCCCTTCGGAAGGCGCGCGGCTCATCATCGAAGAAGCGCTGCGGGAGGACGCCAGACCGCTTTATGTCACCGTGCTGGGCCCGCTGACCGACCTTGCAAGCGCCTGCCTGCTCTGTCCCGAGATTGTGGGGCGCTTCACCGCCATCTGGATCGGCGGCGGACGTTATCCGAAGGGCGGTATGGAGTACAACCTCAAAAACGACCTGCATGCCGCAAATGTGGTGATGGACGCGGGGCTTGACCTGTGGCAGGTGCCGGAGGATGTTTATCAGCAGATGCTGGTATCACTGGCCGAACTGCGGGTGCGGGTGAAGCCGAATGGGGCGATTGGGGATTACCTGTTCACCCAGATGGTCGAATGGGGACAGACCTATTTTGGCAAACGCAGTTCGCTGCGCACCGGCGAATGCTGGTATCTGGGTGACTCGCCGGTCGTTGGGCTGATGCTCAATGAGCATCCGAACGATTACGATCTGGTTCCAGCGCCGCATATAGCGCCGGATATGACCTATCAGCCCTCGAAAAGCGAGCATATGATCCGGGTTTACCGCCGGATTGACAGCCGTTTCGTGCTGGAGGATCTCTACGCGAAGCTGCAGCTCTTCATCGAAGAGCCCGGGGAAATGATCTATTGATCCGGCCCCCACGGGATATTTAAAAAGCAAAAGGCCCGGGGAACCGCTGTGAAGCGGTCCCCGGGCCTTTTGAATTGGTGCGCTTTGCGGGGGTTCAAGCGGCTGATGGGAGGAGATTTACGAGGGGGGGAACAGGCCCGCGCTTTAAAAAGCAGGCAAAATACGAGTTGCTTTGTATCCAGGATCCTGTATAATCGAAATTGGAGGGAGGAGAGAAGCATGGGATTTGACATGAGCCGGATTTTGACGCTGGAATGCTTTGCGGGCGCGGAGGTGCTCGCTGGCCACCGCGGGCTGAGCCGGGAAGTACATCTTGTAAATGTGATGGAGGTACCGGACATCTCCAACTGGGTAACGGAAAATGAGCTGATCCTGACCACGGCTTATCCGTTTAAGGACGACCCTTCCGCGTTGGGCACACTGATCGAACAGCTTTGCCGGAAAAATGTCAGCGGCCTGGCAATCAAGCTCAGCCGTTTTATCAAGTGCCTGCCGGCGCCGGTCCTTGAAATTGCGGACCGTCTGGATTTTCCGGTTATCTCCCTGCCCTCAAACGTCCAGTTCGACCGTGTGATCCTCGAGGCGTTTTCGCATATCATCGAAGAGGACTATGTTGAAATCAAAACATCGGGAGACCTGTCAAAACGCCTGCAGGAGATTGCGGTGGGGGGCGGAACGCTTGAAGAGGTCGCCCAGGCGCTTGCCGGCTGGTGCGGCGGGGAAGTGGTGATCAAAAGCCCCGAAGGGAGGGTGCTCGCGCAGTCCGCGGGGCGATCGGTCAAACCAGGCGTGCCCGGCTCCGTCAGTTATGAAAAACAGGTGACCTTTGACGGCCGGCTCTATGCGGTGATCACCTTGAACCTTTGGCGCAGGACGGTCAGCCGCGCGGATCTTGAACTGATCGACTCGGCGATTCCGTCGATCATCATGATCCTTTTTCAGATTTCACTGCGGGCGCACATCCAGAAGCGGGAGGAATCACTCAATGACCTGCTCCTGGGCCGGATGGTTCTCTCCCCGAAAAACATGGAGTATATCAGTTCGCTCGGCGTCGACCTTGCCAGCCCGTGCACCGTCTGTGTCCTGCGCGCCGGACGGCTGCAGGGGGAATCCTACGACCTGCTTGCTCATGCAGTCACTCAGGCGCTTGAGGAGGCGGTGGGAACGCGGGGCGTGTGGCCGGTTATCACGAAAATGCAGGGCTGCATGGTGCATCTATATTTTTCGGAACAGCATGGCCCGGCGGCTCTGGCAGGCCTCTATCAAAAGCTCCTGGCCGAAATCAGCCGGATGATGCCGGACATTCCCCTGAGCGTTGGTATCGGGCGCCGCGCCAAAAAGGCGGGCCGGATCAATGCGGGTTTTCTGGAAGCGCAGAAAGCGCTGGATATCGGGGCGCAGATCTTCGGCCGCGGCGGGGTTTATCTCTATGAAAACCTGGCGGTGGAATCGCTGCTTTCGCATCTGCCGCTTGACGAGGAGCTGGTGGAGTTTGTAGAGGGGGAACTGGGCGCGCTGATCGCCTATGACCGGCGCAAGAAAAAACAACTCCTGCTGACGCTGGAGGAGCTGCTTACCGGGGACAGCGATACGGCCATCGCAAAGCGGATGTTCCTGCATCCCAAAACGCTTGCGTACCGCAGAAGCCGTATCGAACAGATCCTAGGGGAGGAGCTGGACGGGACGAGCAAGCGGGTTCGGCTGCTGATCGCGCTCAGGCTTTACCGGCTGAACAGCCTGCGCTGGAAAGGACGGCTTGGGGGACAGGAATCTTGATGAAAGCGGCTGCAGAAATGCGGCAGGAATAGGAAATTTATGGATACACTTTTCACGGGCGCTTTGCGTCCGGGGAAAGTGTATTTTTGTAGATTTGTCATGAATATAGATAAATAAATTACAAAATGTGGATAATATTTTTATAATAAATCTGTAATTTATCTGATCAGGATAAGGAATGGATCTTTTTTTATCTGGAGCAGAAATGGTCAATTATTACCGATTTGTTAAAATATGATTACAGAATTATTTACATCAGGCATGTGAGAGGAGGAAAATCATGGTAAAAACCCAAAGCACAATCCAGCTTGTCTACGAGCCGGAGGAGAAGCCGCGCTCAACCAAGGACGCGATCATCTATTCGCTGCAGTGGATCATGATCATGTTCTACCCGGTCGTGTGGGGTTACTCGGTTGTAGGCAAGGGCCTCGGCATGACAGGGGAAGAGATGGGCATGTATATGGTGCGCGTCGTCTTCATCATCGGAATTTCCACCCTCGTCCAGGTTTGCGCAGGTCACAAGCTCTCGATGGTCTGCGGACCGAACATCATCCCGTCGCTTGCCATCGTTGCGGCTTTCTCGGTGGGCGGCAAAGAGTATGCGTTACAGTCTTTCAACGCCTATATCATCGCGGGTATCATCGTCGCCATTCTGGGGGCCACGGGGCTCATCAGCAAGATTGGCAGCGTCTGGACGCCGCTTGTGTCCGGCGCGATGATCATGATGGTGGGACTCACCACCAGCACCACCGGAGTCGGGCTGATCGCCAGCCAGAACGCGACTGCTCCCTTCTTCATCGGTATCCTGCTCGCGCTCATCTGCGGCTATCTGTCGCTGCGCGGCAAGGGGATGATCGCTTCGATCCCGGTGCTCATCACAATCGTGCTCGGCTATGTGGTGTTCATCGCAATGGGAAAATTCGACTGGGCGCTTGTCTCGTCGATGCCCACCTTTACCCTTCCGCAGATTTTCCCCTACGGCTTGAGCATGCCGCCGGTTGACCTCATCATCACGATGGTGATCGTCAACATCTTCTCGGCCATCAACCTCTATGGCAATGTGCAGGGTTATACGGGAATCATCGGCCGTAAAATGGAGCCCAAGGACGAGCGCCGCTATTTCACCGCCTTTGGGCTGGTGGAAGGGGTTGTGGCCTCGATCTTCGGGGTTCCTAGCAACACTTCCTACGGCGAAAACCTCGGCTTCGTGCTGCTGACCAGGGTGGCCTCCCGCTTTTTCCTGATCGTGGCGAGCATCGCATTCATCGTGCTCTCCTTCTTTGGAAATGTCGGCGGGCTGATGGCGGCAATGCCGGAAGCGGTCGCGGGCGCGGTGCTGCTGGGCGTCGCCTGCACCCTCATTGGCATCGGCGCGGACAACTGGGCCAAAGGTCCCAAGTTTGAGACGAGGGAAATTTTCATCGTCGGATTTTCGGTGTTCCTTGCGTTTGGGCTCAACTTTTTGCCCGAGACTTTCTTCGCAACCGTCCCGCGGCTGGTCGGCACCCTTTTCAAGAACCCGGTCATCATGGTCATCATCCTGGTGGTCATCATGGAGCAGATCATCTTCCGCGAGAAAGCAAAAGCCTGAACGCCCCGCAAAATACGGTCAAACATTATTCACCCATATATGAAATCTAGGAGGTAAGAAGCATGGCAGAACTGAGAAAATACGAGCCCCTTTACAGCGTGAACCGCGACAAGAAACTGGCGAAGGTGCAGGAGGCGTATGAGCGCTTCAAAGAGACAAAAACCTTTGAGTTCCCGCAGTGGCTCTATGGCGCGCCGATCGGCAAGCTGATCAAGGTCGAGGTCGAGGACTGCCCGAATTTCGGAGACACGGCCTATGTCGAGATGGATTCGGCGCGTACCGCCTTCATCGCGGTTGATATGCAGACCGATTTCTGCGGCAAAAAAGGCTATGTGGATGTCATGGGGTACGACCTCAACAACACCGCGCGGGCCCTGGAGCCGATCGCCAACGCGCTCGAGGCGGTGCGCGGCACCGATATCAAGGTGATCCACACCCGCGAGGGCCATGAACCCGATCTTTCGGACGCCCCGTTCAACAAGGTCCTGCGCAGTAAGATCATCGGTGAAGGCGTTGGCATCGGCGACGTGCCGGAAAACGGCCTCGGACGGCTGCTGGTGCGCGGCGAGCCGAACTGGGACCTGCACGAAAAGGTTTACCCCATCCCGGGCGAAATGATCATCGACAAGGCCGGGAAGGGCGCCTTCGGTTCGAGCACCATCCACATGGTCCTCAAGAACCTGGGCATCACCCACATCGTCATCTGCGGCATCACCACCGACGTATGCGTACATACGATCATGCGCGAAGCGAACGATTACGGCTACTGGTGTGTCCTGATGAAAGACGGCACCGGCGCGACCGATATGGGCAACCATGAGGCGGCGATCAAATCGGTCAAGATGCAGGGCGGCGTATTTGGAAACGTGACCGATTCCAAACGTTTTATCGAAGCGGTCAAAGCGGCGGGTCTCAAGTAATCCGCGCTGTCCGCGGCGCCTGCATAAAATTTGCGGGACGCATTCAGACATCCGTCCGAATGCGTCCCGTTTTAAGAAAGGGGTACTTTGCTTGGGAATCAAATCAGAGGCGGTCATATGTGTCCTCAATGAAAACACCCCGGACCGGAAGGTTGTCATCCGGATGTCCGGAAACGACTATGTGCTGGTGGAATACGGCGAGATGAAACTGGATGTAGGCTACCGGGTGCGTCTCTACTGGCTGGAAAAAATCATCCGGCAGATGCAGGTCGCGGGAATCCGGGAACTTTCACCGGGTGTACGGTCAATGCTCATCTATTACGACAGCCTCACGCTGCCTCTGAACCGGCTGGTGGAGGTCATCCGCATGGCGGAAAAGAGCATCGCGGCATATGAGGATCAGCCGGTTCCTTCCCGGCTGGTGAAATTGCCGATCGCGTTTCACGATGAAAAATGTCTGGCCTACGTCCGTAAATATATGGAGTCGGTACGCGCCGAAGCGCCGTACCTGCCCGACAATATGGAGTTTGTTGCGCGCTGCAACGGGCTCGATGGGGTTGAAAAGGTGCGGGAATACTTCCTCGCCACCGAGCATCTGGTGATCGGCCTGGGAGATGTCTATCTCGGCGCGCCCTGCGCGGTGCCGCTCGACCCGCGCTACCGGATGAGCGCGCCGAAATATAATCCCGCCCGGACGATGACGCCAGAAGGCGCGGTCGGCATCGGCGGCGCGTTCATGTGCATCTATCCGATGGAATCCCCGGGAGGTTACCAGCTCATCGGCCGCACCGTCCCGTTCTGGGACACCTGGCAATTAAACGACGCTTTCCGGGAGGCTCCGTGGCTGCTGCGGCCGTTCGACCGGGTTCAGTTTGTCGCTGTGAGCGAGGAGGAACTCGACCGTATGGGGGCGGGGGTGCATAACAACACCTATCAATTTGAGATTGCAGACGGGGAATTTGAGATTGGCGCCTATGAGGAATTCTGCCGGCAGGTGGAACCGCAGGCGCTGGCATTTAGACGCCGGCAGGCGGAATCAATCGGCCTTGCGACACAGGGCTATTAGGAAGGGGAGCGGGTTAGATGATTGAGATTATTGACGGCGGCCTTGGCCTGACTGTTCAGGATTACCCGGGACGGATCGGTTATTGGAATATCGGGATCCCACCCTCCGGGCCGATGGACCCGTTTGCGTTCCGGCTTGCGAACCGTCTCGCGGGAAATGAGGACGGGGATGCCGGGCTGGAAATCACCGGTATGGGACCGACCCTTTTGTTTCACGACCCGGCGGTGATCGTGCTGGGCGGCGCGAAATTTGCCGCGACGATGGATCGGGAGGAGCTTCCCTGGTGGACGCCGGTCGAGGTGCCCAAAGGTGCGCGGATCAAGATCGGCCGGGTGATTGGCGGAGGGTTCCGCGCGTATCTGGCAATCCGCGGCGGGATCGACGTGCCGGAATACCTCGGCAGCCGCTCGACCTTTGCATATGGAAAATTCGGCGGCTTTGAAGGCCGGCCGTTGAAAAAGGGCGATATGCTGGAGATTTTTACCGGAAAGCCGGTGAAATCGCGCAAAAATGCCTTCAACGTCTCCTGCATGCCCCAATATACCAGCCGGTGGGAGATCGGCGCGCTGCCCGGGCCGCATGGCTGTCCGGATTTCTTCACCGAAGAAAGCGCGGACCTGTTCTTCTCATCGGATTACCACGTGAATTACAACGCCAACCGCCTGGGAATCCGCCTGGAAGGCCCGAAACCGGTTTTCGCGCGCGCCGACGGCGGGGAAGGCGGCCGGCATCCTTCGAATATGCACGATTATACCTATGCGATTGGGACGGTCAATTTTTCCGGCGACACCCCGATCATCATCGGTGTGGACGGGCCGAGCCTCGGCGGGTTCATCTCGTTTTGCACCGTGCCGACCGCCGAACTGTGGAAGGTCGGGCAGGTCAAGCCCGGGGATGTCATCCATTTTCGCAAGATGACCCTAGGGGAAGCGATCGAACTGCAGCGTGAGATGGAAACCATCCTCTCGCTTGTCTGAAAGGGGGAAACAGAATGACGATCTCCACCTTGTCATTGGCTTGGTCGCTCTGGCTGGCGGTGGCAGTGGCGGTTTGCGCGGCGGTGCTGATCCATAACGTCCGCCGCGAGATCCGGCATGTGAAACCGCGCGCCGCCGTGTCCGCAGGGGCGAACCGGCCGGCTGAAGCCGCGCCCGCGGGAGAGCTTAGCGCTGAACAGGTCATCGCGGCCGCGGCCTATTACTGGCTGCATCCCGAAAATCCCGCGGGCCAAAGCGAAAAAATTGATCAGTAAAAGGAGTGTCCCATATGAAGCATCTGAAAATTACCTATAACGGCTTCACCTATGAGGTGGATGTGGAGGAGACCGGCGCGGTCAGCTCGATTTCACCCGCTTGCGCGGCGCCAATCCCGGCGGCTCCCGCGCCTGTACCGGCCCCGCCGCCCGTCCCGCAGGGCGGAAACGTCGTCGAAGCGCCGATGTCCGGGCGGATTGCAAAAATCCTGGTGCAGGTGGGCGATACGGTTCGCGCGGACGACCCGGTCGTCATTCTGGAGGCCATGAAGCTGGAGAATGAAATTTATGCCGATTATGACGGCGTGGTGCGGGAAATCCGGGTAAAACAGAACCAGGTGGTAAATACCGAAGATGTGATCGCAGTGATTGGCTGATGGAGGTGAACGGCATGGCACAGGTCTGGATTATGACGGCGCAGATTGCCGGTGTGGCGTTTGTGCTGTCAATACTGACAGCCGTGGCGATCTCATTGATCCGCACAGTCCTGCAAAAGTTCGTGCGCAAATGAGTTCCGTCCGGCGCAATAAGGAGTGAGAATATGGACCTTTCAATGTTGTTTCAGGGGATTTCAACCCTTTTCGCAGTGGATCCCCGGATGGCCCTCGCGCGCATCCTGCTGATCGCACTGGGCGTGCTGCTGTTCTATCTCGGCTGCAAACATACGCTGGAGCCGCTCATCATGATCCCGATGGGCTTTGGCATGGTGGCGATCAACAGCGCGGTGCTTTACCTGTCCACCGGCGTGATGGGAAATATTTTTGTCGATCCAATGGTGTCCGATACCAACGCGCTGATGCAGATTTTGCAGGTGGATTTCCTGCAGCCGATTTATACGTTTACCTTTAGCAACGGGCTGATCGCCTGTATTGTTTTCCTGGGGATCGGGGTGCTGACCGACGTGGGATACCTGTTGGCCTATCCCTTCACAAGCATGCTGATCGCCTTCTGTGCCGAGCTCGGCACCATCCTGACCTTTCCGCTGGCCATCTCGATGGGGCTCGCCCCCGGAGACGCGGCTGCGGTTGCGCTCATCGGTGGCGCGGACGGCCCGATGGTACTGTTTGCTTCGCTCACAATGGCAAAGGACCTGTTTGTCCCAATCACGATTGTGGCATACCTCTATCTGAGTCTGACCTACGGCGGCTATCCATTTTTGATCCGACTGCTGGTTCCCAAAAAGCTGCGCGGGATCAAGCCGCCTGTGGATGACCGGATCGCCAGCGTGACCCGGCGGGAAAAGCTGGTCTTTTCGATCGTCGCCTGTCTTGTGCTTTCGCTGCTTTTCCCGGTTGCCGCGCCGCTGTTTTTAAGCTTTTTCCTTGGGGTGGCGATCCGCGAAGCGGGGGTGGAAAAATATGCTGAAATGCTGGAAAACACCTTCCTGTATGCCTCCACCTTTTTCCTGGGGCTTCTGCTGGGGGTGCTCTGCGAGGCGACAACCATCCTAAATCCCGTGATCCTCAAGCTGCTGGTACTCGGGATGTTTGCCCTGCTGATCTCCGGAATCGGCGGCATTGGCGGCGGATATCTGGCCTACTTCATCAGTGGGAAAAAGTTTAATCCTGTGACGGGTATAGCGGGGGTGTCCTGCGTGCCGACCACTGCCAAGGTCGCGCAGAAGGAGGTCACGCTGGCCAACCGGTCCGCAATCATCCTGCCCTACGCAATCGGTGCAAACGTTTCAGGGGTGATCACCACAGCGATCCTCACCGGCCTGTACATCACCTTCCTGCTCTCGAAATGACGCGGCGGGATCCACTGCCCCAACGGCTGGGCGGCCTGCTGATTGGGCTGGCGCTGGGATTTGCCTGCTACTGGGGGCTTCCCGCGGCTGGAAGAAGCACGCTTTTGCCGCTTGACTACGATTGGATTGTCGCGGGCGCCGCCCAAAGCCTGCCCAAACAGCTTGCCTGGTTCTTTATGAACTTCGCCGAGCCGCAGTTTTACGCGGGAATTCTTTCCGGCCTGGGCGTGATTCTGGGCGGAATCGTTGCATGGCTGCGCTGGCGGGACGGAAAGCCCACGCGTTTCGCGCTCTGTGGGAACCCCGTGTTGTTCCCCTGGGTGCTTGCCGCGCAGCTCGCATCGCTCGCGCTCACCCTTTTTGTGTTCGGCCGGTTTGGGAGTTATTTTACCGATGGGGCGGATTGGGTGGCGACCTTCATCCCGGTGGCCGGCGCGCCGCCTGCGGTTATCCTGCTGTGCGGACCGGGCTGGCGGCAGCTTTTTGCCGGTTCGGTTTTGGGCGGACTTTTCTGCGCGCCCACGGCGGTGTGGCTGAATCTCCATGTGGCTGCGCCGCTCGGGCTGCCCAGCGTGGTGGCGAGCGTCATCGCGATGGCAGTGACCGGCGCGGTGATCTGTCCGGTCTGCGCCGCGCTTTTTGGTGTGGCGGCGCCGCCGGCGCAAAAACCAGCCGCAGCCGGCCGTGGGGTCGCCTGGCGGGTGAAACGGATGCTCGCTGATTTTAGTGAGGCGCAGTTTTATGGCAATGAGACAGCCTCGCTCTTCTTGTTGGGCGGGGTGCTGTTGGAAACGGCGCTCTGCGCGGGGCATGGGGTCTATGGAACCGGGCTTGTCCCCGCGATTCTGCTTTCCCAGTTCACCGGATCGGCCGTGGGGATTTTCCTTTACGGAGAACGGCTTGCGGACGGATACGCCACCTTTATCCCGGTTGTAAGCGTGGGCCCGGCCTGCGTGCTCTTTTATGGCGGAGGGCTGCTGCCCGCGCTGTTCGCGGGTATTTTGGGCGGCATTCTTGGCGGCCCCACGGCGCAGATGATCCGCGGGAAGCTGCCGTGCGGCGTTCACCCGACGGTTGCCAATGTTACGGCAATGGCGGTGTGTACCACGCTCGTGACAGCCGCTATGGATCTGCTGCCCTGTTTTTCACGGGTTCCAAACTTAGCTTGAGACTGGGAAAGGGGTTGGCTTTATCCGTTCGCAGGGCCTGCCGCTGCCTGTGGTGAGGGCGGTGGAAACGATAAAAAAGATTGCCCCCGAACGTTTCCTATGCTAAAATAAAACATATACAGGCAAAATCCGGAACAACGGGATTTGTGCTTCGCAAAGGCGCGGCAGGGCATGTCATGCCTTTGTGGAAAGGATGAGACGGATGATCACGACAGCCAAGGAAACGGTTCGGCGGTTCTGTCAAAGCTGGTTTGAACAGCGCGACGCGGAAAAGACGCTGACATTTTTATCAGAAGACGTCAGGTTTGTGGGCACGGGTGAGGACGAGTCTGCCCAGGGAAGCACCGAAATGGCAGCATATCTCAGGCAGGACATTCAGGAGATACCCGAGCCTTTTCATTTTGAACTGGCTGATATCCATGAGCAGAGGATTGCGGAGCATGTATGCAGTCTGGCCGCGGGGCTGATCCTGAAAAATACGCTGTATTCCTGGCGGCTGCGGGCATTTTTCACCCTGGTTCAAACAAAAGGCGGCGAATGCCTGATCAAAAATCTTCATTTTGCGGAACCCAGCGCGAGCCAGCTTGAAAGCGAGCACTATCCGCGGTCGCTGGTGATGGAAAATATCGCCCGTCAGCGTCAGGAGCTGTTGAATGATTCTCTGGCCGGCGGGATGATGGGCGGTTACATAGAGCCGGGTTTCCCATTTTATTTTATCAACCGGCAGATGCTGGCATATCTGGGTTATGAGAGCGAAGCGGAATTTATCTCTGATATTGGCGGTATGATTTCCAACTGCATGGCGCCGGAGGACCGGGAATTTGTGGATGTGCAGGTAGGGCGCCAGCTGGACGAAAAGGGAGAATACACAGTAGAATACCGGATGAAAAAAAGGGACGGGTCCTATATCTGGGTTCACGATGATGGCAGACGGATCACAGCGGAGAACGGCAGGCCCGCCATTGCTTCGGTTTGCATTGACATCACGGCGCAAAAGCAGACGCGGGAAGAATTGCTGCATATCTATAACAACATTCCCGGGGCGGTTTTTCGCTGCAAATTTGATCCGGATTTCTCTGTCGTTGAGGCCAACGACGGCTTGTTTGACTTTATCGGGTACAGCCGGGAAGAATTTGCAGCCATGGGCAACAAAATGTCCACAGTGATCTATCCCGAGGACCTGCTGGCGATGGCGGATAAATTGAAGGCGCAGCTGATGAATGGGAATACCATCCATAATGAGAGCCGTCTGGTGTGCAAGGATGGGACGGTCAAATGGCTTTCCATCAAAGGCCAGCTGTTCACCGAGCAAGATGGGGAACAGTATTTTTATTGTGTTTTTGTGGATATCACCGATGAAAAGCAACTGCGGGAACGGGTCCAGGAACTGTATGAAAAGGAGCTTTCCTATTTTGTGGAGCTCTCTTCAGCGGAAGGCTGCATCCAGGGGCGGCTCAACGCCACACAGAACCGGATGGAAAGCTATCTGGCGACGGCGGATGTAGCGGTTGCGCATTCCGGAGATTCCTACGATGATACGATCGAAAACCTGGCGGCCTCCGCGGTGGACCCGGCTTATGGGGAGGATATCCGCAGGCAGCTTTGCAGGGATAAGGTGCTGGCGGATTACGCTGCGGGAAAAACAGAATACCATTTCGATTTTCTGCGCAGGCGCAATGACCGCGGGGCATTCTTTGGCAGCACAAACTTTCGCTCCTATATGAACCCGGAAACTGGGGACATCATCCTGTTTTTCTATACGCATGACGTGACCGAACAGAAAATTCAGAGAGAGCTCCTGAACCGGCTGGCGGAGCTGGATTACGACGTTATTACCGACATCAACATTCCCCGCGATTTTCACCGCACGATCTCGATGGACAGAGGCCGCAGGGACACCGTCCCCCGACAGGGCGAATTTCAGAAAGAGATCCGTAAGGTGGCCCAGCGGTTTATGGACGAAACCTGGCAGAAAGAATATCTCGGCAAGCTGGACTATGCCTATATGAAAAAGATGCTGGAGGAGCAAAACACCTACTCCTTCATTGTGGAGATGAAGGATGATCACGGTGAGCGGCGGATCAAGCGGTTCCAGGTATTCTATATTAATAAGGAACTGGGGCGGGTCTGCATGGCGCGCTCCGATGTTACGGATGTGGTCCGGCAAGAGCAGAAACAGAGGGAAGATTTGGCGGCGGCCCTAGTTGCGGCGGAACAGGCCAACGCGGCCAAAACCGATTTCTTGTCCCGGATGTCCCATGAAATCCGCACGCCGATGAATGCGATCATTGGGATGAGCACAATTGCGGCTCAGTCGATCGGGGATGACGAGCGGATCGCTGACTGCCTGTCCAAGATCGGCATTTCATCCAGATTCCTGCTGTCCCTGATCAACGACATTTTGGACATGAGCCGGATCGAAAGCGGCAAGATGCTCTTAAAAAATGAGAAGATCCCCGTAGAGGAATTCCTGAGCGGGATCAATGCCATCTGTTATACCCAGGCGGCGGCCAAGGGTGTGGAATATGAATGTATTGTGGACCCGGTTCTGGACGATTACTACATTGGAGACGCCATGAAACTGCAGCAGGTGTTGATCAACATCCTGTCGAACGCCATCAAGTTCACCAGCGAGAACGGGAAGGTCACATTTTCCGTTGAACAGCGCAGGAAAACCAAAAATGACGCTGAGCTGCGCTTTATTGTGAACGATACCGGCTCTGGAATGAGCGAGGAATTCCTCCCGCATATCTTTGAGCCGTTTTCCCAGGAATCCACTGGCGCCACCGCCGTGTATGGCGGTACCGGGCTGGGCCTTGCCATTTCCAAGAACATTGTGGATATGATGGACGGGAACATCACAGTGCGCTCGATCAAGGGGATTGGTTCCGAATTCACTATAAATGTGAAGCTCGGCATCACCGAGGAGGAAAAACTCCGGCACCATCTGAAAAAGCGGGATTATCATTTCTCTCACTTGAAAACACTGGTTGTGGACGACGATGTGACCGTCTGCGAGAGCGCGGTCGCCACGCTCAAGGAGATGGGAATCCATGCCGAATGGGTGGACAGCGGAACAAAAGCCGTCGAACAGGTGAAAACCCTTTGGGAGAACGGCAGATTTTATGATATGATCCTGATCGACTGGAAGATGCCAGAGATGGACGGCATCGAAACCGCGCGGCGTATCCGCCGGATTGTCGGGCCGGATGTCACAATCATCATCATGACCGCCTACGACTGGGTCTCCATCGAGCATGAAGCGAAGCTGGCGGGCGTTAACCTGCTGATGAGCAAGCCGATGTTCAAATCCTCGTTGATTTCTGCGTTTACCAAGGCTCTGGATAAAAAGGAGAGCCAGGAAAAACAGCCCGAGATCACCGACTATGATTTTTCCGGAAAACGGATTCTGCTGGTGGAGGACAACCAGATCAATACCGAAGTGGCCGCAATGCTGCTGGAAAACAAGGGGTTTGAGGTTGAAACGGCAGGAAATGGGCTGCGGGCGCTGGAACTGTTCAGCAAATCGACGCGGGGGTATTACGACGCAATCCTTATGGATATCCGTATGCCCCTGATGGATGGGCTGACAGCTGCCACCAACATCCGGCACCTCAGCAACGCCGACGCCGATTCCATCCCGATCATTGCAATGACCGCGAATGCCTTTGATGATGACATTGAAAAGAGTAAGGCTGCGGGGATGAACGCCCACCTCGCCAAACCCATCGAACCGGGGCGCCTGTATCAGACTCTGTCTGATTTTATTTTCGGGAAGGAGTCCTGAGGAATGCGGGGATTCAGAGAAGCGTTTGAAGCCTATGGTGCGGATTATGGGGCCACAATGGCGCGGTTTATGGGAAGCGAGACGATGTATCTGCGGCTTCTGGATATGCTGTTCCAGGATAAAAACCTGCAGAAGCTGGGCGACGCAGTCGCGTCCGGCGACCTGCGCGGCGCGTTCGAGGCGGCGCATACCCTGAAGGGGGTGGCCGGGAATATGGGGCTCACCCCGCTGTATGATGCGGTCTGTGCCATGGTGGAACCGCTGCGGACCGGACAGCAGCGCGCGGACTATCCGGTTTTATATCAAGTGGTACAGGAGGAATTTCAAAGGGCGAAGATCTTTCGGGACGATTTGAAAAGGACGGTGGAGTAGAATGAGGCTTGCGCATGAGCTGGAAACGCTCCTCAGCAGCATTCCCAGCGGGCTGTGCGTCTACCGTCTGGAGGGCGGACAAATCCGCCCGGTGTTCCATAATTCAGCTTTTTGTACGGTTTTGGGTTTTTCGGACGAGCATATCTTCCAGGATGGGCAGGAGTTGTCCTTCTCCAATATATACGAGGAGGATCTGCCGACCCTGCGGGAAAAAATCTGCGGACTTATGAAAAACAGTGCGGGGATGTCCCACACCTTCCGGGTATTCAACGACAGGATGGGGGAATACCGCTGGCTCCATGTCGAGGTTTCTGCCAAGCAACAGGGGGACGGCCTGTTTTTTTATGCTGTTTACAGTGATGTGAGCGAACAGGTGCGGCTGGAGCGGGATCTGACTGACACAAATGGAAAGATGGGGGATATCATAAACGCCATTCCGGGCGGTGTGGCGATCTATAAGGTTTCCGATATTTTTGAAACGGTGTATTTTTCGGACGGCGTCCCGCAGCTGTCCGGATACACCGTTGCGGAATACCGCGAGATGGTCAAATGCGACGCGGCTGAGATGACCTATTGGGAGGATACCGGCATGGTGGTATCCCGGGCCAGGGAGGTCATCCGGACCCGCGGGGTTGATGAACTGGAATTCCGCAAGCGGCATCGGGACGGGCATATCGTGTGGGTGCGCGCCCAGGTAAAATGGATCGGGGAAGAGGATGGATGCGCGCTTTTGCACTGCGTGTTCCACAATATTTCAGATCTCAAGGAAGCGCAGCTTGAGATGGAGCATCTGGTCAATTCGATCCCGGGCGGCATTGCCAGTTACCGGGTGGAAGGGAATCGATTTATCCCCACCTTTTATTCGGACGGCGTCATGGTGCTCTCCGGCCATACCAGAGAAGAATATGAGGAGCTGGTGCGGGACAACGCGCTCGATATCATTTATGAACCGGATCGGGAACGGGTGCTCGCAGCGGCGCGGGCGGCGGTTCTGAGCGGTGAAGTTCTGGATGTTTCCTATCGGATGCACCATAAGGATGGATCCCTCATCTGGATCCATCTCAATGGCCGCCGGCTGGGACCGCTTTCGGAGTCCACACGGTTTTACGCGGTTTTTACGGGAATGTCTGCGCAGACGCATCTCTTTCAGAATATTGCAAATGAAACGGCGGATGGAATTTATGTGATCGCCAAAGAAAATTACGAACTGCTCTATGTCAATGAATCCAAGGCCCTTTTTCTCAAGGAATCGGATTGTATCGGAAAAAAGTGCTATGCGGCAATGCATGGGAAGGATGCGCCGTGCGAGTTCTGCACGCTGAACAGCCATGCGGCGGATGCGCAGGAACACGAGATGCCGGTTGACGGGACCGACCGGTTTTACAAAACACGTTTCCGGGAAGCCGATTGGAATGGAATCCCGGCCTACATCAAATATGTCCGCGATGTCACCGAGGAAGTCAGGACCCGGAAGGACAAAGAGCGCCTGGAGATGTATTTCCGGACGGTGGTTTCCAATCTGCCCGGAGGGATTTCGGTCATCCGCTGTGATCCGGACGGCAATATGACGCAGGAGTTCATTTCCGACGGCTTTGCCGCAATGACGCATATGACGGCGGCACAGGTGTCCGGGTTATATGGCCGGGATATCTTCACAGGGTTTCATCCCGGGGATGTCCCGGCGCTGCGGGAAAAACTGCAGGCCTATGCAAAAAAAGGCGAGGGGCACTGTGAGCTGGCCGGCCGGATCAAACGGGGCGACGGCAGAGGCTATGTCTGGGTTAAATGCACCCTGTCGCTCTTGCAGACGGAGGATGGCGTCCACAGGATCTATGCCGTATACACAGACATGACGGCCGCGGTCAGAGAGCAGGAAAAGATCCGCCAGCAGTATAAGGAGATGCTCCTCCAGCATTACCGCACGCCGGGACCGAACGCCCTGATCCTTGGCCACTGCAACGTCACCCAGAACCGGATCCTGGAGATCATCGACCATACCGATTCCAACCTGATGAAAGTCTTTGGCACGAACCGGGAGAATTTCTTTACCAGACTGTCCGACATGATTGTCGGGCAGGAAGATCGGAGTTCCTTTTTGAACACCTATCTCAATGCCCCGACGCTGGCTGCTTTTTCGCGGGGAGATACCGAGCGTATCATGGTTTGCTTTGTCAGGCTTCCAAAGGAAGAAACCGGCCGTTATGTCCAGTTCAAGGTGAATTTGGTGGAGACTCCGGACACCGGAGACGTCACGGGAATCCTGACGGTCACCGACGTCACCGAACAGGCGATTTCTGAGCGGATACTGCGCCAGCTTTCGGTCACGGGCCATGATTTCATTGTGGATGTGGATCTCCTGCGGGATCGCTACACCATCCTTTCGTGCATAGAGGACACCGGCAACGTTCCGCCGCGCCAGGGCCGCCATTCCGAATGGATACAGAAGATGGGCAACTGCAAAGTTGTGCCAAAAGACCGGGAACAGTACCTGCGGGGGCTGGACCCTGTGCGTATGCCGGAGCGGCTGAAGCGGGAAGGGGCATATACGTTTGCTTTTTCCGTTGTGGATGACAACGGGGATATCCGGACAAAAAATATGACTGTTTCCGCCGTGGATCTGCGGTTGGGCAGGATTTGTCTGTCCCGGACGGACATCACGGATTCCATCCGGGAACAGCAGGGCCTTCTGCATATGATCGCGTATACCTTTGAACTCGCGGGGTTCATCAATGTTGGCAGCGGCCGCCTGACCATGCATACCCGCCAGACAGTTCTGGAAAACCTGGCGCCTTATATCGTTGAGCAGTATGATCATGCGGTGGCGTATTTCGCGGGCCGTTACGGCGTGGAAAAAGACGGCGAGGCCGGCGAGCAGTTCTGCCTGGAGACCATGCTCCGCCGTCTGCATGAAAAGCCGGAAGGCTACGACTTTGTGTTCCCCTACCATGCGGACGACGGGCTGCGGTATAAGCAGATCAACGTGCTGTGGGGGGATCAGAACCATCGGACGATCTGCATGGTGCGGGCGGATGTAACAGATATGCTGGCTGCGGAACGGGAAACCAAAAGGAATCTGGAGGACGCGCTTACGCAGGCGCGCAATGCCAACCGCGCCAAAAGCGATTTTCTTTCGGCGATGAGCCACGATATCCGCACGCCAATGAACGCTATCATGGGGATGACCACGCTGGCAGCCGCTTATATTGACGATCCCGAACGTGTGAAGGACTGCCTGCAAAAGATTTCCGCGTCTTCCCAGCATCTGCTGAGCCTTATCAACGATGTCCTGGATATGAGCAAAATCGAACAGTCCAAAATTGCCCTCAACCGGATGTATGTCACGCTTGCCGACTTGGTGGGACAGCTTTCTTCCATCATGGCGCCGCAGGCCAGGGCGGCGGGGGTTCTGTTGGATGTCCGGATCGCGGACGTTTCCCACCGCAGCTTTTATGGGGATGGGCTGCGTATCAATCAGATTCTGCTGAATATCCTGAGCAACGCGGTCAAATTCACTCCGGAAGGCGGGCGGGTGGACTTTTTGATCGAGGAAGTTTCCCCAGCCCGCCATACGGGATGGGTTCGTTACCGGTTCACTGTGAAAGACACAGGAATCGGAATTCCGGAGGAATTCCTTGCACATATTTTTGATCCGTTTATCCGCAGCACCCTGGTGGCCCGTATCGAAGGAACCGGACTTGGGTTGAGCATCGCAAAGGGGCTGGTCGACCTGATGGAGGGCAGCATTTCTGTGGAAAGTACGGTCAATAAAGGTTCGGCCTTTTACGTTGAGCTGGAATGCGAACCTGCGCCGGCTGGAGCGGACCCTTGTCCGGATGCCGCTGGCAGCAGACTTTTCCAGATAAAGGCGGACCGGTTGTTATGCGGATGCCGTTTTTTGGTGGCGGAGGACAATGCGATCAACGCGGAAATCCTCTGTGAGCTTCTCCGGCTGTTTGGTGCGGATTCGGTTGTAAAAGCGGACGGGGCGCAGGCTGTGCGGGAATTCAGGGATGCGCCGGAAGGAACCTATGACGCGATCCTGATGGATATCCAGATGCCGGAGATGAATGGATATGAGGCGGCGCGCGCGATCAGGCGGATGGAACGCGCGCAAGCAAAAACCATTCCGATTGTGGCAATGACGGCCAATGCCTTTGCGGAGGATGTACAGGCGGCGCTGCAGGCGGGGATGGATGCGCATGTGGCCAAACCGTTGGATGTAAATGTGCTGCGCTCGGTCCTGAGTAAGGTGCTGGGAAAGGGAATGCCGGATCGGAACCTGCAATGAAACCGCGCAATAGGCTGACGCGCTGTATCGGTTGATCCTTGAAAACTTCCCACCGCTTGCTTTGGATTGTGTGGAAAACCTTCCCGCCCTAAAGAAGCATAAAAAACGGCGGTCTCGCAGAGACCGCCGTTTTTTATGCTTCTTTAGGGCGTTCAGCCTTCCCAGATCGCTGGACGGGTGAAGGTCTGATCTTCGACAGTGACTGTCATGACCGGGCAGATCACTGGCCGGGACACCGGGATAATTCCATGGGAGGTGGCAATCACGGTGTCTTCGCTTTTGGTGCCGGTGATGGAAGGATTCCAGCAGAATGCCTGGTTTTCCTGGATGAGGCCCGGCGTGGAGAAATCCACCCGGTAATCGCGTCCGGCGTAGCCGATCGGCCCGCCCTGATGATGCAGTTTGAA
This sequence comes from Anaerotruncus sp. AF02-27, assembly GCF_003465835.1. Classification (NCBI taxonomy): domain Bacteria; kingdom Bacillati; phylum Bacillota; class Clostridia; order Eubacteriales; family Oscillospiraceae; genus Anaerotruncus; species Anaerotruncus sp. AF02-27. The sequence continues at coordinate 70,584 of NZ_QSBX01000003.1, forward strand.
TTCTTCGCCGTAACCGTGCGCTTCGTACGCTTTCTGCCCGGCTTCCAAAGCCGAAACAAAACTCTGGCCGGGGATGGAATTGGCCATAAGGGTGCAGTCGATTTCCACATTGGCGCGGTATTGGCTGGCCAGCTGGCTGGAGACGGGGACAAAGTTCATCAGCCGTGTGCAGCAGATGATGAGCCCGCGGTACCGCATATTTCCGCCGAGCTGAACCCGCTCACGCACAATTCGGTCGGTCGGGACAGGGTGCCGGTAATTGGAAATCCGGTCATCCGCCGCGCACATGGCGGACACAACGTCGAGGCCGGTTTCGCGAATGCGGTGCGCAAGCTTGCCGATGATGGAAAGCTCACTGTCGCCCGGGCGGGCCTGCGCGATGGTTTCCTCGATGGCGCGGGCGGTCAGATACCCGCCCACAAGGTAGCGTTCCACTTCAGATTCGGTCAGCGAGAAACGAAGGAGCCGGATCTCATTGGAGATGTTCGGCCCGGCCGGATTGCCATGATCAAAACCGACCTTTCCGGACGGGACAAGCCGGCGGATCGTTTCGCCTTCAAACGCATTTTCATACCAGGTCTGGCAATGGATCGGATAACCCAGATCTTCAAGCTTTTCCTCGTCACGCATCCGGGCCGCTTCGATATTGGTGGTGATTGCGTACTGGCTGTCCCGGGTGATCAAAAGGCCGCAGTTGCCCATTTCGCCCAACCCGACATAGTTGATGCCGCCGCCGGTCATCCAAGCGAAATTATCCTGCCGCTTGAGATAAACCGCGTCGAGCGAGAGTCGTTCAAGGGCTTTGCGGATGCGGTCCAGCTTGATTTGGATCTCTTCCATGATTGTCATATGTAAAATCCTCCCCGTATGAAAAGTTTAAAATAAATTGCCTTGGGCATCAAATCGCCAGGCGTAGGGATCGCTGAGAATTTCAAAACGGCCGTCGCCCCTGAGCGTTCCGGCAAGGTTTTCGGACACCTCGATTTCGGTCAGGCAGAGGGTGTTATGGATTCGCACCAGGGCCGCGTCCGCAAAATTGGCCAGATTGCTGGTTTTGATGCAAGCCTGGACCGCCTGCTGATCGTTTGGCAGGACCATGGGGATCTTGACGCCGCCGGTGAGGGTGGCGGTCAGGGTATTTGGATAGGTTTGTGTGAAATCGAACTTTTCAGCAGCCCGCCGCGTGGTGAAATCGGCCATCCCGAGGCCGTTTCCATTCCCCTTGGATTCCTTGGAGATATCGAGGATCAAAAGCCGCTTGATTTTGGGCCCGCCGCTGATCCATTCGGAATGGTAACGCCCGACGACGTTCGTGTCGAATCCGGCACCGCTGATATTTTTACCGATCTCATCGATGATCAGCGTATCCAGCTGGTCGAAGTGCAGGCGCGGCGCGTAGGACTTTGCCATCTCGAGCAGGCGGGGTTCCTCCGAAGCGATCTCCTCCCTGCGCAGCACGGCGCAGGCGGCGGTTTCATGAAACGCGTTTTCCACAAGCCCCACAGCGCACAGGATGTTCAGGTGCCGGATCGCCTCATTTGCAATCTCGGGGATATGCTCCGGCATGCGGCCAAACCCCAGATTATGCGCAATATCCGCGCCTTTCTGTTTGCCCAGGCCGATGGTGATCATCTTCATCAGCCCCGATTCATAAGGGCCGCGGAAGCAAACATGCGGCTTGATCCGGTTAAGCACAATCAGGTGATCGGCCTCATACGCCAGCCGGTCGGTCAGCACAGGAAGGCCCGAAGCGGTGCGCCCCAGCTCCACGGTGTCCATGGTGGCGCGGATCGGCGCGCCAACGGCATCTTCCGTATAACCCATTCCGCGCAGCATGGCAGCCTGGCCTTCGGCCGTGGCCCCTGCGTGGCTGCCCATGGCCGGAATGAGAAACGGCTCGCCGCCCGCTTCGCGCACAAGTCCCACCAGAGTTTTTACCGCAAGCGGCTGGTTGGCGATGCCGCGGCTGCCCACGGTGATTGCCACGGTTTGGCCGGGACGGACCGGGTCAAGCAGATGTTTTCCATGAACCTGCCCGGAGATCTGCTGCGCAACGTCAACCGGAGCGGGATGTACAAAATGCTGTCGGACTTTTACCATCCGCGGGATTTCGATGCCGGAGAGCAGGTTTTCAATGGTGGACCAGTTCCCATTCCCTCCGGTGCGGATCATACTGCTACCTGGCTCTTGGCCTTGCTCTGTCGGTAGGTTGACCGGATCTGCATCAGGATGAATACAGCGGCCAGCAGCAGGAAGGCCAGGGAGATCGGACGGGAGAAAAGGATAGTCCAGTCATTTTTGGAGATCTGCAGGGCGCGGTTCAGATTCTGTTCCGCCATCGGCCCCAGGACGATGCCCAGAATCAGCGGCGCGCCGGGATAGCCGTACTTTTTCATGAACAGCCCGACCAGGCCGAAGATCAGCGCGACCAGGATGTGATAGACCTGATTCGACTGGGAATAAGCGCCCACGATGCACAGGATCAGGATGATTGGCATGAGGATATTGATGGGAACCTTGAGGACATACGGCGCGACCCGTGCAAAGCCAAGCCCCACGGCGAGCATGAGGAACTGGATGACGAACATGCCGGCGAAGATGGCGTAAACAATATCCGCGTTCTCCACAAAGAGCAGGGGACCGGGCTTCACGCCGATCAGAACCAGCGCGCCGAGCATAACCGAAGTGACCACATCGCCGGGGACGCCCAGGGTGAGCATCGGGATCAGCGCGCCGCCAGTGGTGCCGTTGTTGGAAGATTCACAGGCCGCGATTCCCTCAAGCGAGCCGTTGCCAAACTCCTCCGGCCGTTTGGAGACCTTTTTTGCCACGTCATAGGCAAGGAACGCGGAGATTGCGCCGCCAGTGCCCGGGATGATCCCGATCAGGACTCCGAGGATGCCTCCCAGAACCGAAATCTTAAAGAAGGATTTAATTTCCTGGAAAGTGGGAAGCAGGTTTTTGACCTGTTTGCCTTTGATGTCGGAACCATCCTTGCCGTGGCTGCCGACCTGTGAGAGAACTTCGCTCACCGCGAAGATTCCGATCAGCACCGGCAATAGCGGGAAGCCGTTCATCAGGTAGTGATTGCCGAAGGTGAAACGGGAAGCCCCGAGAATCGGATCGGTTCCGACCGTGGCGATAAAGAGCCCGGCCGCGGCGCTGATGAGCCCCTTAAAGATATTCTTGCCCGACGATACCGCGACCATTGTCAGGCCAAAGACCGTCAGCGAGAAATAATCGGCCGCATGGAACTGCAGTGCGATTTTGCTCAGCTGCGGGGCGATCAGGATAAGACAAAGTGTGCTGATGATACCGCCGACGAACGACGCGATCGCGGCAGTGCCGATGGCTTTGCCGCCATACCCCTTCTTTGCGAGCGGGTACCCATCCAATAGAGTGGCTGCCGCGGAAGGCGTTCCAGGCGTGTTGAGCAGGACGGCCGAGACCGACCCGCCAAACATCGAGCCGCAGAATACGCCGCAGAGCATGACCAGGGCGATATCGCTGGGCATCCGATAGACCAGCGGCAGCAGCAGGATGATTCCGATGGAACCGGAAAGGCCCGGCAGCGCGCCGATGACAATCCCTTCGACCACGCCGAAGAGCATAAACAGGAAACAGGCCGGCTGAAAAACAGTCGCGAAGCCTGATAAAAGTGCGCTTAACATGCATTGCCCCCCTTAAAACCACCGGCATTCCGGCAGGAAGATCATAAAGACTTTTGAGAAAAGGACATAGATCACCACGCTGGTAACGATACTGATGATGGCGGCGGAAAGATATTTGCGGTAACCGAACAGCATCATTACGGAAAACAGCAGCAGCGGCGTGAGCAGCAGGAAACCAGCCTGCCGCAGAAGCCCGACATAAAGAAACGCGATTGCGGCGGTGGCCGCGATCGGCCGGATTGTTGCCCAGTCGAGCTGTACCTGGACATTCCGGAATCCTTTCATGCAGGTGAACACCATCTGGATGGCGCCCAGCAATATCAGGCAGAAACCGATCACCCGCGGGAAGCCGCCCGAACCCAGACCAATTTTTGCGGTGGGGAGCGACGACGAAAGTACGAACGCTCCGATTCCAAGTATAAGGGTTCCGATCGCGGCTAACAGATCAGAGATCCTGGTGTCTTTCACAGATAATTCCCCCAATCAGGGCCTCGTGACAGGCCCCTGCGATAAAAATCGGCCGCACAGGAGGTCCCTGTACGGCCGGCGACTGTCGTTTGGAGCGTCGCAGCAACCGCTTTTGTCAGTTAACTGGCCTTGTAGCGGTCGCCGAGGCCCTTGGACTTGATCAGTTCCTCAAAGCGTTTGTTTTCTGATTCCATAAACGCCTTGAAATCGGCGGTGTTCTTATACGCCGGGACAGCGTCCATGCTCTTCATCTTTTCAACATAACGTTCATCTTCCACACATTCCTTGATGATGTCATGCAGCTTTGCAATGAGCTCCGGCGGGGTTCCCTTCGGAACGACCACGCCGCGCCACTGTTCGATGGTGAGGTCAAGTCCGCTCTCCTGCGCGGTGGGGACGTCCGGATATTTCTCAAACCGTTTGGAACCGAAGTTGCCCAGGATTTTGAGCTGTCCGGCGTCCACGTTGGTCATGCCCTCCGGGGCGTTGCACATGGCCGCGTCAACCTCTCCGCTGAGCAGGCCGGTGACGGTCGGGCCGCCGCCGCTGTAGGAGATGTGCGAGAATTCCGCGTCAACCGCCTGCTCGAAGAGCAGGGCAGCCAGATGGTTTCCGCCGCCAACGCCCGCGTTGCCGATCGAAATCGTGCCGGGAGCCGCTTTTGCGTCCGCGATGAATTCATCCAGAGTGTTCCATTTCGCGTCGGCGTTCACCAGCAGGTAGTTGTAGCTTTCCACGATCTGGATCACCGGCTCAAAGGAAGTGATGTCGTAGGGGACTTCGCTCATGTGGATTTTTGAAACGTGGGCGGTGTTGACATGCATCACCTTGTAACCATCCGCTTCAGCGTCCATGAACTCGGTGCTGCCGGTGACGCCGGAAGCGCCTTCGACATTTTTGATGACCATCGGCTGTCCGTTCGCGTGGTCGGCGAAGACGTCGGCCAGCGCGCGGAACACGAGGTCACCGCCGCCTCCGGCCGCCCACTGGACAGTGGCTTCAACCGGTTTTGCCGGGAAATCCGCAGCGGGGTCCTCAGCGGGCGCCTCACTGGAAGGTGCGGCGGGTTCGCTGGATGCGGCGGGCGCCGCGGACTGGGCAGGCGCTGCGCTGGATTGCGGCGCGGCGGACTGGCCGCAGCCGGACAGGCATATCAATGCGATTGCTAATACGAGAGAAAGGGTTCTTTTCATTTTCCATCCTCCTTATTCAAGTCTGCTTCTTTTTGCGAGTGGGAATTTCCCCTCGCTAATATTATGGTACATTCACAAAATGTGAAAAGTAAGTGCAAAAAATGCTGTGCATGTTGCAAAAAGTGCTCTTGTCGATTATAATAGGCGTATATTTTGAAAGGGCTTGTCCCGGCAAAAAGGAGTGCGCACATTTGAAAGAAAAAACCCAGAGGCAAACGCTGCATGGCGTTCCGAATATGGACCGTGATTATCAGATTTTTCATTATCTGGACGGCTGGGATTACTATGCGCCGCTGCACAGCCACAATTTTTATGAACTGTATTTTTTGATTTCCGGAAGCCTCAGCTATCAGATCGGGAATACGATCTTTGCGGTAAAACCTGGGGATATCCTGCTCTTTGGAATCAACCAGCCGCACCGCCCCCTGTTCTCCGGACAGCAGGTGACCTATGAGCGAATCGTGCTGCGGATTTCGGAAAAAATGCTCTGCCAGCTCTCCGATGAAGAAGATGATCTGGCCGCCTGTTTCAAATGGCAGCGTTTCGGGGTCTACCGTTTTTCCCTTGAAACGCAGAACAATATCCGGCTGCTCCTCAGCCGGCTGATTGCGGAACAGGACCGGGGACAGGACAATTTTGGCAGCGGCGTGCTTTATAAAGCATATCTGACCGAACTGATGGTGCTTTTCCGCCGCAACTGTGAAGAAAATGCCCCGCAGTATATGAGCGATCCGGTCAAAAAACGGCAGATGATCGAGATTGTCAACCACTACATCGAAGAGAATCTGGAACGGCATATCTCTGTGGCGGAACTGGCGGAACATGTGTATCTGAGCAAATATTATTTCATGCGTTTTTTCAAGGAAATGACCGGGACTTCGGTGTATCAGTACATCATCCAGAAGCGCTTGGTGGGCGCAAGCAACCTGATTATGGAAGGGGTGCCGGTCGCGTCGGTCTATCTGTACTGTGGATTTGGAGACTACACCAGTTTTCTGCGGGCGTTTAAGAAGCAGTTTGGCTACTCCCCGAAACAGTACGCGGAATATCTCGCCGCCCAGGAATCGAATTGATATCCGATTCCTGGGCGGCATTTATAATGATGTGGGATTAAAGGTAGATCTCGCGCTTTTGGTCGGAAGAGGTATAGATCGCTTTGATGACCGAAAGCCCATGCAAGGCGTCCGCGCCGGTTACCGCCGGCTGCCGGCCTTCCAGCAGCGCCTGGGTGAAGTCCTCATACTGCCGGTAATGGGACTCATCGCTGATGCGTGCGTCGAGATGCTGCGAATTTGCGCGGGCCACATCCACAACCGCGTCGAGCGCGGCGTTTTTTCCGGATTCCAGCTGGTAAAACAAGAGATGGTCATTGCGTACAATTGCGGAGCCTTTTTCACCGAACAGGCAGAGCTCCGCGTACAGCCCAGGATAGCAGACGGTCGAACCTTCCACCGTGGCAAGGCAGCCGTTTGAGAACTCCAGATTGGCAACCCCGACGTCCTCAGCTTCGATTTCATGATGCAGCAGGGTGCGGCATTTGCCGCTCACACTTTTTACCCGCCCAAAAAAATTGAGCAGGAGATCGATATAATGGATCGACTGGTTGATCAGCGCGCCGCCGCCGTCATACTGCCAGGTGCCGCGGTAGGGGTTCTGGAAATACTGCGCGTCGCGGTACCAGATGGTGCGGGACGCGCCCCAGAGCAGCCGTCCCATAAGCCCTTGCCGGACCGCTTCCTGCAATGCGAGGACCGGCCGGTCGAACCGGTGCTGCAGGATCACGCCGAACGTTACGCCGTTTTGCCGGCATGCCGCAACCATCTCCTGCGCATGTTCCACGCTGATATCGATGGGCTTTTCGCAAAGGACGTGCTTCTTTTCCCTGGCGCAGGCGATCACCGCGTCGCGGTGCATTCCCGACGGCAGGCAGACAGTGACCGCGTCGACCGCGGCGTCGCGTAAAAGCTCACGGTAATCGTTATACACCTTGCAGCCGTATTGCGCCCCCATTTCGGCCGCGGCTGTCTTGTTCACATCGCAGACAGCGGCCAGGTATGCGTTTGGCAGGCGGGAGATCACTCCTGCGTGCAGTTTGCCGATAAACCCGCAGCCCAGTACTGCATATCCGATCTTTTCCATTCCTGTGCTCCTTTCCGGTTTGGATTCATCCTTACTATACCGGATTTTTCGCTTCCATCGCAGTGCAAAACCTGCCCAGCCTATTGCAAAAAATGCTCAAAAAGGAACGCTGCAGAGGCAAACCCCATTGTGGCCGGTTACACGTGTCAACCGGTTTTCATCGCTTACAGCGCGATCACCCGGAACCCGGCGGCTTTTTTCAGGCGGTTTGCGACTGCAAGACCAAGACCCTGCGCATCCGGGCATTGGGCCCAGATTTCGCGGACGCAGGTGTGATCGAAGGCGCGCAGCGCGTCAAAGACGCGCCTTGCCTGTTCGCGCTTGTCCGTTTCGCTCCCCAGACAATGGACTATATGTCCCGCGAACCGGTATGCATATTCGTCAAAGCAGACGATCCCGGAATCACCGCTCATATGTGCTGCGATATAGTCCGCCGTATTCGCTCCGGAGCCGGTCAGGACGGTCACTGGCGCTTTTGGCGCGTAATGCCGATACTTCATACCCGGCGCGCGCGGCCGTTCGCCGTCCTTCAGCTGGGCGGTGACCGCCCGGTCGAGGACGACTTCGCCAAGTACTTCGCGCAGCGCTTCAAGCGGCAGACCACCCGGCCGCAGCAGGCGCGGCGGATTGCAGGTCAGGTCAAGGATGGTGGATTCCACGCCGACTTCACAGGGCCCGCCGTCCAGAATCCCTTCAATCCGGCCACCCATATCCTCCAACACATGAGCGGCTGTGGTGCAGCTGGGCCTGCCGGAACGGTTGGCGGATGGACCCGCGACCGGCAGATCCGCCAGCCGCAGAAGTGCAAGCGTAAGCGGATGCGCAGGGCAGCGCATACCGACCGTATCGAGCCCGCCCGTTGTGCGGTCCGGGATGCAGGCTTTCCGGCGCAGGATCATTGTCAGCGGGCCGGGCCAGAATCGCCGGGCAAGAAGATAGGCGCTTGACGGAACCTCCTCGCAGTAGCGGGTGAGCCATGCGGCGTCCGGGACATGGAGGATCAGGGGATTGTCCTGTGGTCGGCCTTTTGCCTCGAAAATCCGGCATACCGCAGTCTCATCCAGGCCATTTGCGCCAAGCCCATACACGGTTTCGGTGGGGAAGGCCAGCAGCCCGCCGCCTGTGATCACTTTGGCAGCTTCGGAGAGGATCTTCGAATCCACACCATCCGGTTTCCACATTTTCGTTTTCAATAAAAAAACCCCCATTCGTTTGATTATACCGGTGAAAAAGCCGCCGCATATTGATTGCGTGTGCATCAACATGCGGCGGCTTTAATTTTGCTTGGAAAAGTCAGTTGACCACGTTGACCGGATTGCCGGAGAGATACGCCTTGACGTTCTCGGCTGCGCAGTCCATGATGCGCTGGCGGCTCTCCTTGGGCGCCCAGCTGATGTGCGGCGTGATGATGCAGTTCTTCGCCCCCAAAAGCGGGTTGTCCCCCTTGATTGGCTCGGTCGATCCCACATCCAGCCCCGCCGCGTAAACCTTCCCGCTGTTTAACGCGTCCGCCAAGTCCTGCTCCACGATGAGCGGCCCGCGCGAGTTGTTCAGGATGATCACCCCATCCTTCATCTTCGCGATGTTTTCCCTGCTGATGATCCCCTGCGTCTCCGGGAACAGCGGGCAGTGCAGCGCGATCACATCCGAGGTTTTCAGCACCGTTTCCAGATCCACATATTCCGCCAGCGCTTTTCCGCTCTCATTCGGATACGAATCGTACGCGATCACCTTCATCCCCAGCGCCTTCGCGATCCGTCCCGTCGCCTGACCGATCCGCCCAAACCCGATGATCCCCATCGTTTTGCCCGCAAGCTCGATCAGCGGGTAATCCCAGAAGCACCAGTCGTCGTTATGCTCCCATCTGCCCTCGTGCACCGCCTTGTTGTGGTGCCCGATGTGGTGGCAGATTTCCAGAAGCAGCGCGATCGCGAACTGTCCCACTGACGCGGTGCCGTAGGCCGGGATATTGGTGACGGGAATCCCCTTTTCCCGCGCATACTGATAATCCACGACATTGTAGCCGGTCGCCAGCACGCTGATAAACTTCAAGTTTGGACAGGCGTCGATGACTGTCCGGGTGATGGGGGTTTTGTTCGTGAATACGACCTCGGCGTCCCCGATGCGTGCGATCGCCGCCTGTTCATCGTCCAGGGGGGTGCGGTCATAGACGGTCAACTCCCCAAAGGCTTCCAGTCCCGCCCATGAAAGGTCGCCGGGATTTTCTGTATAGCCGTCCAAAATGATGATTTTCATGAAGATCCCTCTTTCAGTCTGATTCTTCCGGAATGCTTTTTGGCTGGCGGTCCGGCCGGTTTGTCTTCCACAGCTCCGCCAGCACGATATCCCGCGCGTTTTCCTGCCCAATCCAGGTGCTCCAGAGGTCGACCGACGCGCGGATCGCATACCCCACCTGGAGAAAATCTCCGCTTTTCAGCGCGTTCAAGATTTCCGTATGAGTCGCGAGGGCGGATTCGGCATTCTGTCCCTTTTCATAGTTTTGCAGGATGAAGGGGGCAAAGATATCAAATGTAAACTGGTACACGTCCCGCATGATGGTGTTGTGCGTCGCCTCCGCCAGATGTTTGTGAAACATCAGGTCCAGCTGATACAGTTCCCAGCTGTCGGATTTGCGCTGGTCGATGAAATCCTGCATTTTTTGGTTGCAGGACTCCAGATTTGCGAAATCATCCGCGTTTGCGTTGCAGATGGCCAGCCGCATGACCCCCATCTCGATGGATTCCCGGAAGTCATAGAGTTCCTGGAGGGTGTTCTTTTTCAGGATGATCTTGAAAAGCAGCGGGCCCATAAAAGAGATCTGATCCGGGTCCGAAATATAGGTCCCGTCGCCGCGGCGGATCTCCACAATGTGGCTTGCCTCCAGTACTTTCATAGCTTCCCTGACACAGCTTCGGCTGACGCCAACCTGTGTGCAGAATTCCTGTTCGGTCGGCAGCTTGTCCCCGCTCTGCCATTTCCCGGCCATGATACAATCTCTGATATAATTGGTCACTTTGTCAGTCGCCATCGAGCCGGATACTTTCATAAATCGCATTCCTCTACCGTAATTTTTTACAGCATCCCGCAGCCGCCCAATCTGCGGCGCGGAATAATCGCCCGTCACAGCAGCCGCGCAGGCAACCTGCGCATGCCTGCTATAATAGCCGCTTCGCGGCTATTATAGCATAATTCTCTGCCGAAGAAAAGCTGTCGTATCATATCCGTCAAGTCAGCAGCCCCGGCAGCCAAGTCACCAGCTGCGGGAAGAAAATGAGCAGCAGCAGAGTGATGAACATGGCCGGCAGATAACGCAGGGATTCCTTTGTGACGGCGCTCACCGGGAGCTTGGCCACATCGGAGACCACGAACAGGCAGATGCCGAACGGAGGCGTGATGATGCCGATAATCAGAGCGACCACCATGATGATACCGAATAAGATGGGATCGATCTGCAAAGAGTTTACGATTGGCATCAGGATGGGGGCGACCATCAGGATGGCGGCCGTGGTGTCGAGGAAACACCCTACCACCAGAAGGAAGGCGGCGATAACGAGCAGTCCCACGGTCTGGCTGTAGCCGACAACCGGCTGAAGCAGAGCGGTGAGCATCTGCGGCAGGCCTTCACGGGTCAGAATCCAGGTGTAAAAACCGGCCACCGCAATGATATACATGAAGGTGCCGGCCGAAGCAACGGTGGCCTCCAGGGTTTCCCAAACGCTTTTAAAGGAGATCTCCCGATAGAGAAGTCCGAGCAGGATGGCGTAGTCGATCGCCAGGATGGCGGCCTCGGTGGGCGTGACGACGCCGAGCGAAATTCCGCCGATGATGATGACCGGGCAGAGCATGGGCAAAATCCCCTGCAGGCAGGCGTTTAAGACCTCTTTTCCCGGCACTTTGTCGACCGGCCAGGAACGGCCCTCTTCGGTGAAGTGGGCGCGCAGGGTAACATTGAGCATCAGCGCGGCAGCCATCAGGAGCCCGGGGATGATCCCGCCCATAAAAAGTTTGCCGATCGAGATCGAAGCAGTCGCGCCGAGGATGACCATGTTGACACTCGGCGGGATGATCGGCCCCAACACGCTCGAAGCGGCAGTAACGCCTGCCGCTACGTCCTTTTTATATCCCGCGCGGTCCATCATTTCCATTTCGACCTGGCCGAGCCCGCCGGCATCCCCGACCGCTGTGCCCGACATCGAGGCGAACATCATGCTTGCGAAGATGTTGGTATAGATAAGTCCGCCGCGGAAACGTCCCACCAGCGCGCGCGCCAGGTTAAAAATGCGGTTGGTGACTCCGGTGCCGTTCATCATCCGACCGGAAAGCAGGAAAGCCGGCAGCGCGATCAGCACATAGTTGAAAAGCGGATTTGTCATCGCGTGAGGCATGAATTCGATCGGGATGGTACCGATATTCAGAAAGAAATAAAGAATCGTCGGAATCCCAAGTGAAAAAGCCACAGGGACACCCAAAAGCAGTAAAATCAGGAAAACAATTAACAGCATCGGAATCATGCTTCACTCACCCCTTTTTTCGTCATCGTCAGGTATTCGATCAGTTCCGCCAGATAGATGGAGAACATCATGACGGACGACAGTGTAATCGAGATATAGTAGCAGTAGCGCGGGATCCGCAGCGCCACGCTGACATGCTGCATGGTGGGGAACAGGATGAAGGAGCCGGCCACGATCATCACCATAAAGGCAAGGATGAACAGATAGACGATGATCTTGATCATGCCGTTTACCGACCCAGGAAGCTTGCTGACGAGGAAATCGACCGCCACATGTCTTTTTTCATAGGTAGCGGTCGTTGCTCCGAGAAATGAGATCCAGACAAAAAGGAAGGTCGCCAGTTCTTCAACCCAGGTGAAAGGGTTGTTGAAAAGATAACGGCTGATAATCCCCATGGTCACCGTGACAATCAGGACGAGCAGCATAAACGCGCCGGTTTTTTTGCTGACCTGGTAGAACAGGTAATTCAGTTTTTTCAGTAGATTCATAAAACGACCTCTCTATACCCGTGGATTTGTGTTAATCCGGGCCGAAAGAGGACACTTCCGGCCCGGACTGGCGTCACAGCGCTGGGGGTTATTCGGCCATGTCAGCGATCTGCTGGTACATTCCGGCCGTCCAGTATTTTCCGGAGGCGTCCAGCTCGGAAGCCCGCGCGGTCACCATCTCCCGGAGCTTTTCAAGCTCCGCCGGGTCCAGCTGGGCGATGTTGGCGCCCTTTTCCTCCATCGCCTTGAGCGCTTCTTCGCAGGCGGTGGAAATCTGTTCGGTGTACCAGTCGCCGGCTTCCAGCGCGGCCTGGGTCAGCGCTTCCTGCTGATTGGCGGACAGATTCTGGAAGGTCCGGTCGTTGATCATGACCTGCATGCTGTCACGGTTGTGCTCGGTGATCGTGACATTTGGGGCCGCCTCGAAGAAATTCATGCTGTACAGATTGTCGAGCGGGCCTTCTGCTGCGTCGCAGACGCCCTGCGACAGTGCCAGATAGGTTTCGCTCCATGCGATCTGGGTCGCCTTGCCGCCGATCGCATCCACGGACTCGAGATAACCGGTGAGTTCCGGGACGCGGATTTTCATGTTGGAAAAATCCGCCGCAGTGGTGATGGGGGCTTTGGTGACGAATGAACGCGCCGCACGGTACCAGTTGCTCGCGATGATTCGGATGCCCTTGAGCTCGCGGAAGTCCTCCTCCATCTGTTTGTTCAGATCGCTGTTGATGTATTTGTCATAGTGTTCGGCGTTCTGGAACAGGAACCACATGCTGTCGATCGTCTTATCCTGCAGGAAGGTGCCCATCCAGCCCGCGTCCACGAACATATCCTGCGAGCCCATGCCAACCGCTTCCACCTGCGCGGTCGCGTTACCCAGCTGGGACGCGGGATAAACTTCCAGCGTAAGGCTGCCGCCGCTTTTTTCTTTGGCGAGTTCAGCCATCTTGTAGAGCGCTTCGGTGGAGGGATCCTCGGTGGTCTGGATTCCGCCAACCTTCAGTATGACCGCTTTTTCATCGGAAGCGGGTGCGCTCCCGCCGTCTGGGGAAGAGGCCGCCGGCGCCGCGGAGGACTGGGACGCGCTGGAATTGCCCGCGCCGCAGGCGGCGAACGAAGTGATCAGGACAGTAGCCAACAGGACGCTCAGGATTTTTTTCATTACAATTCTCCTTCTCTTTCCGTATTTCATTCTGCGTGGATCATCTTTTTCACATCGCCGGGCGATGCGATTTCACGGTCAAACTGTCGGGCAATTTTGACGGCCCGGGTGATGAGCATTTCATTTTTGGGCGCGCCGAGCTCGCTGTAATGGTAATCCCCAATGCCGATGGCAAGGTTCCCCCCCGACGCGATCACATGCGGGGCGACATTTAAAAGGCTGCCGCCCAGGCAGTTGGCCGTCCAGTAGCATTCCTCGTCGGGCAGGGTGCTGCGCAGGGCATCGACGCCCTCCTTGGTGCAGGGGTGCCCGGTCAGATACCGCCCTTCGGTCAGATGGAACAGGAAATAGCCCGGCTTGGTGATCAGCCCCTGGTCAAGAAATTTCTTTCCGCGCCGGACAAAACCGACGTCCCAGCAGGTCATCTTCACCTTGATTTTATATTTTTTCATTTCGCGGGCGCAAAACTCCAGCGTGCCGGTGGGATTCAGGTAGACCTCGTCCTCGTTTCGGAATTGGCCGGAGGCTTCATCGTATTGTTCCAGGTTGACGCTGCCCATGTCGAGCGGGATGATGTCCGGGCGGGTGGCAGGGTTTTCCGCGAGGGCGCAGATGATCCGGATGCGGTCCCTTTCCTCCTTGTCGTTGCTGTTGAAACCAAGGGTGGGAAGCAGGAGGATATCGGTCTTTTCCCGGACCTTTTCGATGATTTCGGCGTATGTTTCCGGGCGGTTGCAGGGACTTCCATCCGGATTGCGCGCATGGAAATGGAGAATCGCGGCCCCCGCATCCCGGACCCGCTGCGCCTCGTCGACGATTTCCCGCACAGTCCAGGGGACATGCGGATTCCTGTCCCGCATGGCGTATTCATTGATCCGCGCCTCCAAGATTACCTTGTCCATGATCATTGGCCCCCCGTCAGCGGCTGCAAAGTTCTTTTGCCGCTTTTACAATTGCATTCGCCGACATGCCGTAGGCATCCAGCAGCGCGTCGGCGGCTCCGGATTCCGCGAAGCGGTCCTGCACGCCGATAAAGGCCATGGGTGTCGGGCAGAGTTTTGCGGCGGTTTCCGCGATTGCGCTGCCGAGCCCGCCGATCACATTGTGATCCTCAACAGTCACCGCCCGCTTACAGCGCGCAAGCACCTCGGCAACGCCCTGCTCGTCGATCGGCTTGAGGGTGGAGACATCCACCAGCGTGGCGGAGATGCCTTGTGCTTTCAGATCTTCAGCCGCCTGGACCGCCCGGTTCATCAGATAGCCGGCGGCAAAAATGGCCACATCGTCGCCGTAGTTTTTTAGGACGCGGATCTTTCCAAATGTGAACGGGACGCTTTCGTCATAGACGACAGGCTCCCGTCCGCTGGCGCAGCGGACATAGACCGGGCCGTCGATTTCCATGGCGGCTTTCACCGCGCCGTAGACCTGATACTGGTCCGCCGGGGTCAGCACCGTGATATTCGGGATGGTGCGCACGATGCCCAAATCCTCGATAAACTGGTGGGTCACGCCTTCCCGTTCACCGCCGAGCAGACCGCCGTTAATCCCGATGAGTTTTACGTTCATATTGGGGTAAGCGCAGTAGGTGCGCATCTGTTCGCAGGCGCGCATGGTGATGAATCCGCCGTAGGTCCCGACGAACGGGACCAGTCCGCAGCTTGCAAGGCCGGATGCGACCAGCACCGCGTCCTGTTCGGAGATGCCGCATTCCACATAACGGTCGGGGTACTGTTCGGCAAATTTTGTAGCGCGCATGGCCTTCAGGGAATCTGCCGAGACCAGCATCGCGCGGTCGTCCTTTTCCGCAATATCAAGCAGCGCTGCGGTAAATGCTTCTCTGGAACCGCTGTATTTCATCATTTCTGATCCCCTCCCAAAAGCTCGATGGCACGTTCCAGCTGCGCGTCGTCTGGAACCCGCTTGTGCCAGGAATTGTCGTCCTCCATATAGTCGAGGCCTTTTCCCTTGACCGTTCTTGCGACGATCGCGGCCGGCTGGCCTTTCTGCGCTTTTGCCGCTTCGATCGCGCCGAGGATTTCGTCGATATTATGACCGTCGATCTCCTGTGTGAACCACCCGAAGGCTTCCCACTTTTCCCGGACGGGAAGCAGGCCGGAGCATTCGGTCACCGAGCCGCCGCTCTGCCAGTTGTTGTGGTCGATGAAAGCGATCAGATGGTCAAGGCTGTTTTTCTTCGCGCACATGGCGGCTTCCCAAACGGAACCCTCCTGCAGCTCGCCGTCGCCCATGATGACGTAGGTGTAGTAATCCTGCTTGCGGTATTTTCCTGCGATTGCCATGCCGGTGGCAATTCCAAGGCCGTTCCCAAGCGATCCGGAGGTCATGTCAAGCCCGGGGGTTTTCTGGAGCGTGGGGTGTCCCTGCAGTATCGAACCGAGGCTGCGCAGACCGTCGAATTCCGCTTTGGAGAAGTACCCTTTATAAGCGAGCGCCGTATAAAGCGCGGGGCAGGCATGGCCTTTGGAAAGGATGAACCGGTCGCGGTCAGGCCATTTCGGATCTTCCGGACGGATATTCATCTGGTCAAAATAGAGACAGGTCAGGATATCCATGGCGGACATGCAGGGACCGGGATGCCCGTCACCCGCGTTGTGAACCATTCTAACGACTTCCAGGCGCATCTGGTTGGCGATCTTCTGCAGTCTTTCGGTGCGTGCGTTCTCCACAAAAATCACTCCTTATCTTTATCTTTCAGGAACAGGATTTTACCGGCGCCCTGGCTGATCTGCGCAAAAGCCTGTTCGTATTCCGCAAAAGAAAACCGGTGGGTGACCACCTTCAGAAGGTCGATGCGTTTGGCGGCCATCAGGGCGGTCAGGTCATGCCAGGTGGTCCAGATGCGCCGGCCGAAGATGCCTTTGATGCTGGCGCCTTTCAGATTGATATTCTGGGTGACGTTGATTTCCACCGGACCGCCGGGGTGTCCAACAGTGACGATCCGGCCTTCGAGCCGGATCATATCAAAGATCGTTCTGTAGGCGCTGGCCGCACCGGAAAGCTCGATAACCACATCCGCGCCGCCGCGCACTTTGGTGAGTTTTTTGACCTCCTCCACCGTGTTGCATTTGGTAAAGTTGAAGGCAGCCGCGCCAAATTCCGCGGCCATTTTGAGCCGGTATTCGTCCATATCGAAGGCGATTACCCGTCCGGCTCCCGCCGCATAGGCAATCTGGATTGCCATAAGCCCGATCGGCCCGCATCCGTTGATGACAACCGTATCTCCGGGAGCAATCCTCGCCTCCTCGACCGCCCGCATTGCGACACCGGCCGGTTCGAGCAGCGCGCCTTCTTCAAAGCTCACCTCATCGGGAAGGACAAAGGAGATCTTTTCGTCCGCCACGGCGTAAGGGGCAAAGCATCCGTTGCAGCTGGTGCCGTAGACGCTCATGTTTGCACAGTTGTGCGCTTCACCGTTTTCACACTGAAAACAGGTCCCGCAGGGGATGTGCGTTTCAATGGCGACCCGCTGGCCAACTTTGCGGGTGGAAACCGCTTCACCCACAGCAACGATGGTGCCGGAGAATTCGTGGCCGATGATAAAGGGGAACTGGACGTTGAATTTTCCCGCGAAATCCTTGGCGTTCTGATCCCACTTATAATAATGGATATCCGTTCCGCAGATGGATGCCGCTTCCACTTCGATCAGGACTTCGTGGGGTTTGGGGACTGGCTTGTCAACCTCCCGGTATTCAAGGCCGATGTCCGTGCTGTTTTTTACGACCGCTTTCATGGGTTTTTCCTCCTATTCATCAGATGTTAAAATTTAGATTATTCATAAACGTCTGATGTACTATGGGCTTATTATCTGCTTAAAAGGCATTAAAGTCAATATATTTTAGCAAAATTGCATTTTTTCTTTGTTTTACACAATGATATTGTCTGATGTTTGTGCAGGATGCTTTGAAATTGTAAGATATTCTCAAAATATAAAGTCTGATGTTTGAAGGAATTTGGGAGGGTCGAACCGGAGGACTATCCCTGGTCGGAGGAACGATTGCTTTATGCGGCGGCGATATGGTATTGCGGCAGGCAAAGAAGCCTGCATAGAATCCCTTTCAGAACAAATAATGATAAAAAACGAAAGGATCAGAAAATGGCTATGGAGCGGAAATTGGAGAACAAAGTCGCGTTGGTGACGTCGGCCACCAAAGGGATTGGTTTGGCTTGCGCGTTAAAGCTTGCGGAAAATGGGGCGCGGGTGGCAATGGGGGCCCGCCGGCTGCGGGCTGCGCAGGAGATCTGCGACCGGAGCAGAGCCAAAGGGTATGAGATGTTTCCAGTGTTCTTTGACGCCCTTGAGCGGGAGAGCTACGGCTCTATGGTGGGGGCGGCTGTCAAGCAGGCGGGGCGCATCGATATTCTGGTCAACAACTTTGGAACCGGCAGGCCCGCGGAGGATCTGGATTTGGTAAACGGATCAGAAGAGGCTTTTTTTGAGATTTTGGAGCTGAATCTGGGGAGCGTTTACCGCATCAGCCGTCTGGTGGTTCCGCATATGCTGGAGCAGGGCGGGGGAAGTATTGTGAATATCTCCTCCATCGGCGGGATGATACCGGATGTAACCCGGATCGGTTATGGCGTTTCAAAAGCCGCGATCAATAATATAACCCAGCAGATCGCCATGCAGTATGCGCGCAACAACATCCGCTGCAATGCGGTGCTTCCGGGGCTCACCGGTACCGACGCCGCGATGAAAAACATGCCCGATTCCTTTATCCGATCGTTCCTGTCCCACGTGCCTCTCAATCGTATCGGAACTCCGGAGGACGTTGCGAACGCGGTGCTTTTTCTCTCGAGCGACGACGCCTCCTATATTACCGGTCACATCCTGGATGTAGCCGGGGGCTATGGCATTGGGACTCCGCAATATGCCGGCCTTGCAAGGCGCGCGGGTTCGGACGTCTGAGCGGCGGGTCCCGGTCAAAGGGGCCTGTCCGGAAACGTTGGCGCTCCAAGTGCGTCCGGTTTGACAGGAATACTATATATAATGTGTATAGGAAGTGATGGATTCGGAATGAATGCTGTAATTTGTATTTCCCAGGAGATGCCGGGCAAAAAGAAAAACCCTGCAGAGCTTTTCGCAATGCAGGGTTGTGTGGTACGCCCGACAGGATTCGAACCTGCGACCTTTTGAGTCGGAGTCAAACGCGCTATCCAACTGCGCCACGGGCGCATACCAATTTCATTATAAGATTTATGGGAATCAAATCAGTAGTTAATAGGATAGCACATTCTGAGAAAAAAAGCAATCTTTTTTCAAAAAAGCCTGGATGAAGCAGGAAAATCGTGGCATACTGTAGAAGAACGGAAAAAATCTTTTCCACACAAAAATGTTGAAAAATCCGGGAGCCCGCTTGAATAGCTTAACTAAGCCTGTGGAAAGATTGTGGAAAAAATAAACTGTAAAAGACAGGCAAAATTCTTGCCAAAACTGCTTGACAGTTTGTCCCAGCCGTGATATTATAACTAAGCTGTCTCGTGAGCGCGGCGCCAAAAACCGCCAAGAGCCGGCAAGCAGCACCTTGAAAAATGAACAACGAGAGAAAGAACAGAAGCTTGTAGATTGGCTCTGGGAGCCGGTTTATGAGCAGAAGTAACCCTTGAAAATTTTTTTGAGTACACTCATGGAAACGTGAGCGTACAAACGCGAAAAGCGAAACCAGCAAAGGTAACTTGGCTGGGTCACACTTTGTGAAGTGAGATTGAAGCGCCTTCGGGCGATTTAATACAATAAACAAAGAGTTTGATCCTGGCTCAGGACGAACGCTGGCGGCGCGCCTAACACATGCAAGTCGAACGGAGTTTATCCGACTGAAGTTTTCGGATGGAAGATGGATAAACTTAGTGGCGGACGGGTGAGTAACACGTGAGCAACCTGCCTTTCAGAGGGGGATAACGATTGGAAACGATCGCTAATACCGCATAACATTATGAGGAGACATCTTCTTATAATCAAAGGAGCAATCCGCTGAAAGATGGGCTCGCGGCCGATTAGCTAGATGGCGGGGTAACGGCCCACCATGGCGACGATCGGTAGCCGGACTGAGAGGTTGAACGGCCACATTGGGACTGAGACACGGCCCAGACTCCTACGGGAGGCAGCAGTGGGGGATATTGCACAATGGAGGAAACTCTGATGCAGCGACGCCGCGTGAGGGAAGACGGTCTTCGGATTGTAAACCTCTGTCTTAGGGGAAGAAAATGACGGTACCCTAAGAGGAAGCTCCGGCTAACTACGTGCCAGCAGCCGCGGTAATACGTAGGGAGCGAGCGTTGTCCGGAATTACTGGGTGTAAAGGGAGCGTAGGCGGGATGGCAAGTTGGATGTTTAAACTAACGGCTCAACTGTTAGGTGCATCCAAAACTGCTGTTCTTGAGTGAAGTAGAGGCAGGCGGAATTCCTAGTGTAGCGGTGAAATGCGTAGATATTAGGAGGAACACCAGTGGCGAAGGCGGCCTGCTGGGCTTTAACTGACGCTGAGGCTCGAAAGCGTGGGGAGCAAACAGGATTAGATACCCTGGTAGTCCACGCTGTAAACGATGATTACTAGGTGTGGGGGGACTGACCCCTTCCGTGCCGCAGTTAACACAATAAGTAATCCACCTGGGGAGTACGGCCGCAAGGTTGAAACTCAAAGGAATTGACGGGGGCCCGCACAAGCAGTGGAGTATGTGGTTTAATTCGAAGCAACGCGAAGAACCTTACCAGGTCTTGACATCGGATGCATACCATAGAGATATGGGAAGTCCTTCGGGACATCCAGACAGGTGGTGCATGGTTGTCGTCAGCTCGTGTCGTGAGATGTTGGGTTAAGTCCCGCAACGAGCGCAACCCTTATTATTAGTTGCTACGCAAGAGCACTCTAATGAGACTGCCGTTGACAAAACGGAGGAAGGTGGGGATGACGTCAAATCATCATGCCCCTTATGACCTGGGCTACACACGTACTACAATGGCACTTAAACAAAGGGCAGCAACGTCGCGAGGCGAAGCGAATCCCGAAAAAGTGTCTCAGTTCGGATCGCAGGCTGCAACCCGCCTGCGTGAAGTCGGAATTGCTAGTAATCGCGGATCAGCATGCCGCGGTGAATACGTTCCCGGGCCTTGTACACACCGCCCGTCACACCATGGGAGTCGGTAACACCCGAAGCCAGTAGTCTAACTGCAAAGAGGACGCTGTCGAAGGTGGGATTGATGACTGGGGTGAAGTCGTAACAAGGTAGCCGTATCGGAAGGTGCGGCTGGATCACCTCCTTTCTAAGGAGAACGCCAGCATGAAATAAGGCTGGGTACTCTGGTCAGGCAAGGAAAGTTACAGTCGTTCGACTCGTTGTTCATTTTTGAAGGCGCTGCCTTCTTTTTATTTGGGCTCATAGCTCAGGCGGTTAGAGCGCGCGCCTGATAAGCGCGAGGTCGGTGGTTCGAGTCCACTTGAGCCCACCACAGAGCGAAAGCTCTGAATC